>QCNP01000005.1 GCA_003210095.1 Pelagibacteraceae bacterium AG-426-E17 | reverse complement strand
AAATTCCTTTATAAAAATTAGTTTTCTTCTGATTTTTTAATCTTATATTTAATAGATTACACAATATTTCATATCCAAAAAAACCAATAAATAAATCCTGCTCTTTTTTATATTCTTTTTTTGAAAAACTACTTAAAAAGCTTTTTATATTTGATTTATTAAGTATTATTTTTTTTGAGAAATCTGTAAAGATCTTATACTTATTTCCAAATTTATAGATAATCATTGGCTTATCGGATTGATATAATTTTTCCAGATAAGGACTAAATCTTAGTTTATGCTTTTTGTAATCTCTCAATAGCTTGCTCTTTAATTGGTAAGTGTATTAAACCTGCAAATATTGATAATGCAATTGCCAAATACCACGCATAGTCATAAGATCCATACAAATCATAAAATAATCCGCCTAGATATGCTCCAAAGAACGACCCAATTTGATGGCTTAAGAAAACAAGCCCATACAATAACCCTAAATACTTTGTTCCGAAAATATGTGCAACAATACCACTGGTGGCAGGAACAGTTGATAGCCACAAAATACCAAAGCTTGCTCCAAAAAAAATAGAACCCAATGTGCTTGGTGGTAAGAAAATAAATAAACATATTGAAACACCTCTTAAGAAATAAATTATACTTAAAATTGTTTTCTTTTTTCTTTTTGTGCAAAGATATCCACTCATAAGCGATCCAAAGATATTAAATAATCCTATTAAAGATAATATCATTGCGGCAGTCCAATCCTCTAGCCCTCTATCAATTACATATTTTGGAACGTGAGTTCCAACTAATGTTATATGAAAACCACAAACAAAAAAGCCAGACAAAAGTAATAAATAACTTTTATATCTAAAAGCTTCACTTAAGGCTTCTATAGTTGATTGATTACCTCCATCTTTTATTTCATTTATTAGAGGTGAACGAACAAAAAATGATATCAGAAATCCTAAAGACAAAAATAACATAAAATAAAATAATGTTTGTACCCATCCATAATTTCCAAGCGAATAATTAGTAAATAATGGTGATAAAAAATATCCAAATGATCCAACTGCTGTTACAATACTCATTGCAATGGTTCTATTTGATAATGGAAAATGTTTACCAACAATTGACATTGGTATACTAATTGCTGTTCCACCACACCCAATACCAACTAGAACACCTAACCAAATTTGAAAGTAAATACCTGTATTAGGACCATTATACAAAAAATAAATACCAATTATGTAAAACACAAAAGCTAAAGATATAGCTTTATGTCCACCATATTTATCAGCAATTGCCCCAAAAACTGGGCCGGATAAACCCCAACCTAACATTTGTATACCAATAGCTAAACCAAATTCAGTATTAGTAATTCCTAAATCTGCATTAAAGTCCATAAAGAACATACCAAACACTTGTCTTACACTTAAAGAAATAAAAACTACAAGTGATGCTGCAATTAAAGTAACTAATGCTAAATTACTTTTTATGAACTTTTCTGAGCTCATTTAATTAATTTTAATGAACTTTTTAAGTCGTTTATTAAATCTTTAGGATCCTCCAAACCAATATGCAATCTAACAATGTGTTCATCTTTTGATAAATTCAAATATTTTCTTTTCGCTTGCTCTTTAATTTTTTGGTGTAATGCTAAACTTTCAAAACCTCCCCAACTATATCCATAACCAAATAATTTCAAAGAATTAACAAATCTATCTATGGAGCTTATATTTTTTGATTTTATTTTAAGGCCCATTAAACCGGAGGAACCTTTATAATACTTTTTCCACATCTTATAATCGGTGGTTCCTTTTTTGTAAGGATACAAAACGGTAATCTTTTTATTTTTACTTAAAAATGAAGCAATTTTTTTTGTATTTATCTCGTGTCTTTCTAATCTTGTATCTAAAGTTCTAAGACCTCTAATTATTAAATAAGCATCATCTGGTCCCATCCTTAAACCAGAAATTTTTTCAGCTATTTGAACATATTTAAATACTCTTTTATTAACTGCTAAACTTCCTCCCATTACATCTGAATGTCCAGAATAATACTTGGTCGCTGAAACAATAGCCATATCAAATCCTAACTTAATAGGTTTTAAAAAATATGGAGTACCCCAAGTATTGTCCATAGCCGTAAA
>QCNP01000004.1 GCA_003210095.1 Pelagibacteraceae bacterium AG-426-E17 | reverse complement strand
TGTACACTGGATCAGAAACTAAAATTTCATCTCCAGGTCTTACTACACTAAACATTGCAAGAAAAACGGAGCCAAAACCAGTTGGTGTTAGGAAAACATGATATGATTCTTCTAATTTAGTTAAAATTTTTGATAATGCATGTGTTGTCGAAGTTCCTTGCCTTCCATAATCAAAATGGCCGCCAGTAGGATCTTTAAAGTGTTTTTTTTGAGTTTTTCTAATGTCATTAAGAGACTTAAACAAAATTGTAGATGCTCTAACAACTGGCGGATTTACAGACTGATTATAGAAATCTTTAGCAGTATGTTTTAAAAAAGTTTTTAATGAATAATCCATAAAAAATTTGATAACTAAATATGACAATGCTATATCCAACATATAAGTCAATAAAATAATAAAGGAGAAATCATATGGGATACCCAAAGAAACATAGGGGTAGAAGAAAGATGGGGTCTAAAAAAAGAAGAGCTAGAAAAAAGAATAAGAAAAAATAAATCTACTCAAAATGGATACCATAAATAAAGTTAAATCCATAAGTATATGGATTTTTATAGTTCCTTTCGTAGCAATTAATACTTGCCTTATATTAATTACAAACTTTCATGAAATATTTCCAAACAAAGAACATATAATACATAATACAATTCCATATATTGATGGAGGTGCATCAATAAGCAGGACTGCAAGAGTTTTTCCAACATACTTAATTTTTAAACCTGCGATGTTTTTTACAGCATATTTATTAATAAGATATTGGCTTTATATAAAAAATATTATTTTGAAAATACATGGGGAGCATAAAAATTTAAGAAAAATTTTAATTTTTGGTATTGGTTCAGCTGTTTGTTTAGTTATTCATTCAATTTTTTTAGGTATTAAATTTGATTATGATCTCTATAAATTATTCAGAAGAGTAATAATGTTAGTTTTTATTATTTTTGAAGTAGTTGCCCAGGCTTATCTAGTTATTACCTTATACTCAATTAAAAATAAATTATTAAATTTTATAAATTTAAAATTCTTAAAATTAAAAGCTATTTTAGTTTCAATTTTAGTTTTTGTAATGATTGTAAGTATCCCAATAGTGAGTATGCCAGGTAATAAGCATATTAAGCATGCATTAGAGTGGGACTTTTTTCTAGGTGTTATATTATTTTATGTTCTAACTTTCTTCATGTGGAAAAAACAAAGCTAATTATCGAGTAATCCAGCCTCCACCTAACACTCTATCGCCATCTATATCTTTTTTGTAAAAAACGCATGCTTGACCTGGTGAAATACCATACTCATCTTCTAGTAATGTTAAAGATGTGTTGCCATTATCTAAATTTAATTTAGATTTTAAAAGTTTACCAGTAGATCTTACTTTGACGAAAATATTTTCATCAAAATTTTTTTTATCAGCTAGAAGATTTAAATTTTTTAAATTAATATTTTTTTTAATTAATTCTTTTTTTTCACCAACAATAATCTCATTTTTTTCAGAATTTATATCAATTACGTATAAAGGTTCTTTTGCTGCAATTTTAATTCCCCTTCTTTGACCAATAGTAAAGTTTACAATCCCATCATGTACACCTAGGACTTTACCTAAAGAATTTTTTATATTTCCTTTTTTAAATGCATCAGGTCTAAATTTTTGAATAACTGACACATAATCACCGTTGGGCACGAAGCAAATATCTTGACTATCAGGTTTATCTGCAACATTTAATTGAAGTTTTTGCGCTATTTCTCTAGTTTCTTTTTTTAACAAATTTCCTAGAGGAAATCTTAAAAAATTTAATTGATCTCTAGTTGTATTGAATAAAAAGTAACTTTGGTCTCTGTTTGTGTCAATGGCTCTATACATTTCTGTTTGATTATCTTTTGTTATACTTTTAACATAATGACCAGTGACTAAAGCATCTGCTTTAATATTTAGCGACTCCTGAAATAAATCATTAAATTTAACTGTCTTATTACATTGAACACACGGAATAGGTGTTTCTCCTTTTAGATAGCTATCTACAAAGTTGTCTATTACACCTTCCTTAAATTTATTTTGATAATATAAAATTTTGTGTTCAATATTTAATTTGTTAGCTACCCTTTTTGCATCAAATATATCTTGACCTGAGCAACAAGTTTTTGAGGCAGCTACCTCTTTATTATCGTCATATAACTTCAGTGTGATCCCAATTACTTTGTAGCCCTCTTTTTTCATCATGCCTGCAACAGTAGAAGAGTCTACCCCACCAGACATTGCAACAACAACAGTTGTATCTTTTGGGCTTTTTTCAAATCCAAGAGAATTTAAAATATTTTTCATAAGTTTGGAAATTATACTTTTTTCTATTATAAGTTAAACTATATGATATTAGATTTTGAGCCAGGTGACAAAGTAGTTAATCCTAAACAAAAAGACTGGGGAATTGGGCAAGTACAATCCATTATCAAAGGGAAAGTTACTGTTAATTTTGAAAATGTAGGTAAAAAAGTAATAAACTCAAATATAGTTGAGTTGACCAAATTAAAATCAAATGGACGATAAGTTAAAAAAGAAAATTATTAATGAATTAATTAAAACTTTTATTGATGCTGGAGATATAGCTCTTGAATTAAGAGATAAGGGTTTAAAGAAAATCATTAAGGATGATAATACTCCTGTTACTAATGGAGATTTAGAGGTCAATGAAATAATAACTAATAAACTAAAAGAAATAACTCCTGAAATTCCAATTGTTTCAGAGGAAGTATCTGACAATAAAGACTCTAATAATCTATCAACTTTTTGGTTGATAGATCCAATAGATGGAACATATGACTATTTAAATAATAAAGAAGAATTTACTTTAAACGCTGGTCTAATTGTAAATAAAAAACCCGAAATAGCGATTATTAATGCACCAGCAAAAAAAAGATTATTTTATACTTTTGGTATCAATAATAGTTTTGAGTTAAAAGACAATGTAGAAAAAAAAT
>QCNP01000003.1 GCA_003210095.1 Pelagibacteraceae bacterium AG-426-E17 | reverse complement strand
TCGTTTTGACTTAACAGATGAACTTTAATACCTTTTTCTGGCTTTGAAATTTTAATCAAGTTTTTTGTATAATAACCAGTAATTTTAGTAGTTAATCGTCCAGGCTCAGTATAAAATGTTATCATTTTAATCAATTTTGATCTTGATTTGTATCCTGTTTCTTCTGTTAATTCTTTTTGAGCTGATCGCAGGGTTGTTTCATTTTTTTCTACTATACCGGAAGGAAACTCATAATTAATTTTATTAATCGGAACTCTTTTTTGAGAAACTAATATATATTTGTTTTTTATCTTTGCTATTACTAATGAAAGATTAGAAGTTTTAAAATAATGATAAAATTCTTTTTTCTTAAATTTTTTGTTAATTAAACTTATTTGATTGGTAAGCTTTATGTCTTTCAATTTTTCTCTAAAAATAACTTTTTAACAATAAATACAGCAATTAACATTCCTAAAAGTTCAGCCAAGATATAATAAGGAGTGTTTAGATAACTAATACCTGTAAAAGACTCTGTAAATGTTCTAGCAATTGCAACAGCTGGATTTGCAAAGGAAGTTGAAGAAGTAAACCAATAACCGGCGGTAATATAAAGACCAACACTAGCAGCAACAGCAATTTTACCTGAACTCATTGAACCAAAAATTATCACTATAAGTCCTAATGTAGCTATTGTCTCTGAGGTTAAAATATAAATTCCATCTCTTGACTTAGTAGATAATTCATAAATTTCATTTTCAAAAAAGAAATTAGCTAAACCAACACCAATCAAGCAACCAATCAATTGAGCAATGATATAGTAGGGTAACAGTTTCTTTTTTAATTTACCTGTTATTGTCATAGCTATACTTACAAATGGATTAAAATGAGCTCCTGATACATCAGCAAATACTGTAATAAGCACAAATAAACCTGCACCTGTTGCTATAGTATTCGCTATTAACATCACAGCAACGTCATTAGTTAAGTTTTCAGCCATTAAACCTGAGCCAACAATAATCATTACTAAAAAACAACTGCCTAACAGTTCAGCAAGAAAATAACGATTTTTATTTTTCATTTATAAGTTCCTTTATTCTTTTATGAATTTTATTGTAAACTTTTTCTATTATTTCATCTTTTTTATTTAAGTCATTTGTTTCATTAAGTATTTTAACAGGATCCTCTATATCCCAATGAATTATCTTATCTTTATTTGGCCAAATAGGGCAGACTTCGTTGTTGGCATTATTACAAACTGTAATTACGTAATCCATTTTAAATTGACTATTTATAAATTCATTAAAATTTTTAGATTTATAATTTGAAAGATCATAATGTTTTGATAATAAATAATTCTTCACATCTTCGTTAATTTTTCCTGTTGGATTACTCCCAGCACTAAAACCTTTATACAAATCGTCATACTCATTATTTATAATACTTTCAGCAATAATACTTCTTGCAGAATTACCTGTGCATACGAACAATATATTCTTCATTTAAAAAATAACTTTATAAATACCAATTACGAATAGCGGTATTTGCAGTCCAAAGTTAGTTAAAATTGCCTTATCCTTACTTATAAATCCAGCTATAGTCCATCCAACAACTCCCAAACCATGAAAATATATATTTAATGGATATATATTTAAATTTGTTAGCAGTATTCCTACTAAAACTAAAAACGTACTAATCCATTTTAGGTATTTTTTTATAAACATAAAATTTCCTTTCATTATTATTATTTCAGTTATGTTAAGAATTTATTAAAATAAAGGATTATTTACACTTTTTACAAATACCAAAAAACTCAAGATTGTATTTGTTGTATTTCATACCTTCTTTATCTTGAAAATTTGATAGGTATTTAGATAACTTTGAGCTACTAATTTCTTTTACATCTTCGCATGACTCACAAATAGAAAATGCTGTAGCATTTGCAATTGTACAAGCCGAATTTCTACAGGCAATAAATGCATTTCTACTTTCAATTTTATGGATTTTTCCTATTTCTACCAATTTATCTAATGCTCTATAAACCTGAGGAGGTGCTTTTAAACCTTTTTTTTGAACATTAAACAATATTGAATATGCTTTCATAGGTTGAACAGATTTTTCAATAATATCTAAAACTATTTTTTGATTTTTTGATAAATTTTGTTGTTTTTGTGCCATATTCTTTTTTATCAATTTATATTTAGTTATTCAATTGTGATTTTTTTTTTATTTTAGTTAATGATAATATAAACAATATTAAACCTGTGGTTATTATCGATGGACCCGATGGAGTATTTATCTCCAATGATGCAAATAATCCTATAAAAACTGATAACAAACCACCAATAATTGAAAATATTACCATTTGATTTGGATTATCCGATAAATTTCTTGCCATCGCTGCTGGTATAATGAGCATTCCGGTAATTAATAATAAACCTACCATCTTAATGGATATCGCAATTATTGCCGCTAACAGTATTGTAAAGATTGCATTATATTTTTCAGGTTTCATTCCCTCTGCCTCAGCTAATTCATAATTTACAGTTGATGCAAACAAAGGTTTCCATATTATTCTTAATACCATTAAAATTATGGCACCACCTATCCAAACAACAGCTATATCGTTGACATTAACAGCAAGTATATCCCCAAATAAAAGTCCCATTAAATCAAATCTGATGGTAGCTAAAAGACCAATAACCACCAATCCTATTGCTAAAGATGAATGGGCCAACAGACCAAGTAAAGCATCTGCAGGTAAATTTGTTTTTTTTTGTAACTTTAGTAATATTAAAGCAACAATAGATGAAATAACAAAAACAGAAAGAGCCATATTAATTTCAGTCGTATAAGATAAAGTTACTCCTAACAATGCTGAATGAGCTAATGTATCTCCAAAAAATGATAATCTTCTCCAAACTACAAAACATCCAAGAGGCCCTGTAACTAAAGCCATTCCAATGCCAACTAACAAAGCCCTTACAAAAAAATCGTCTAACATTAGTTTTCTTTTTTTTCTATTGTTCCGTCAATTTTGTGAATATGATCATGTGAATGTTCGTAGACAGATAATATTTTAGAAATATCTTTACCAAATAACTCCTGATATTTTTCATTGTTAGCAACATCTATCGGTGTACCAGAGCAGCAAACATGTCCATTCAAACATACAACATGATCGGTTTTAGACATAACTACATGTAGATTATGAGAAATTAGTAATATTCCACAATTTAATGTATCTGATATTTTTTTTATCAGCTCGTATAAAGCTATCTCACCATTGAAATCAACACCTTGAACAGGCTCATCTAACACTAAAAGCTCCGGTTTTTTTGCTATTGCCCTAGCCATAAGAACCCTTTGAAATTCTCCTCCAGATAAACTTTTTAAATCTTTATTTTTTAAATGTGGCGTCCCCGTAGTTTCTAAAGCAGTTTCTATTTCTTCTTTTTTTAAGTTACTTGTTAAATTCATAAAATCATTAACTCTTATAGGCAAAGTCCAATCAATATTAATTTTTTGAGGCACATAGGCTATTTTGTTAGTGAATTTTTCGACCCTGCCTTCTATATTTTTATACAATCCTAAAGTGATTTTTGCTGTAGTTGATTTCCCCGAACCATTTGGACCTATTAAAGTTATTATCTTTCCTTTTTTGATTTCTAGAGAAACGCCTCTAACCAGCCATTTTTCATTAACTAGTACTCCAGCATTTTCTAATTTTACCAGTGTCTGATTTTGTTGCGTCATTTAATAAAATATCTCTTGTTTTTCTTACGTTATATTATTACAAAGTTATATTATAACAATTAATTATAAAGATATTCAAACATGAAAAATATTATCAGAAATAAATTATTTGCACCAATCATAAGCTTTTTTTTAATTTTTACCCCACTAAAAGCAGAAGTTAATGTCGTAACTTCAATTAAACCTCTCCATTCATTAACTAGTTATATTATGGACGGCGTTGGAAAGCCTGGTTTAATTATTGATGGCGTTGCTTCTCCCCATAATTTCCAAATTAAACCTTCACATGCTAAAATGTTACAAAAAGCTGACTTAGTTATATGGGTAGGTGAGGACCTTGAAAGTTTTTTACCAACAGCGCTTAAATCAATTCCTAAAAATTCAGTAGTTCTTGAACTTTTAGATCAAAGTGGATTGAAGAAATTGAAATTTAGAGAAAAGAATATCTTTGAGGGCCACGATGATCACGGACATGATGAACATGGTAAAAAAGAAGACGATCATGATGATCATGGAGATGAAGAACACGCAAAAAAAGAAGAAGGTCATGATGACCATGGACATGACGAACATGGTCATGCTCATGGTGAATACGACCCACATATTTGGTTGGACCCTTTAAATGCAAAAGTAATAGTAAAAAAAATTACTAATCAATTGGTAAAAATTGATAGCGCCAATAGTTCAACTTATAAATCAAATTCAAAAAATTTATTAAAAGATTTAGATGCTTTAACAAAAACAATAAAAAAAGACTTAAATAAAAATGCAAGTTTTGTAGTTTTTCACGATGCTTATCAATATTTTGAAAAAAGATTTGGTTTAAGTGTAGTAGGTGCTTTAACTGTTAATCCAGATGTAATGCCAGGTGCTGAACAATTATCTGAAATAAGAGAAGTCATTGGAGAAAAAAAAGTAAAATGTATATTTTCAGAACCTCAATTTAATCCAGCAATAATTAAATCTATTGCAAGTGACACAGGTGTTAAAACTGGTGTTCTTGATCCGTTAGGTGCGACTATAAATAAAAGTAAAAATATGTATTTTAATTTAATTGAGGATATGTCCAACGCATTAAAGGATTGTTCTTAATTAAATTTAATCAATTATTATTTCTATAGGTGTATGGTCTGAGGGTTTTTCTCTACCTCTTGGATATTTATTTATCTTAACATCTTTAATACTATCTATTAAAGAACTTGAGACTAAAAAATGATCAATTCTCATACCGTTATTTTTCTGCCATGCTCCACTCATATAATCCCAAAAAGTATAACCTTCTTTGTCAGGATAAATGTACCTATACGTGTCAAAGAAACCTAAATTAATAATCTCTCTAAATCTTTTTCTTATTTCTAATCTAAACAGAGCATCATTTTCATATGATTTTGGATTATGAACGTCCTCAGCAGCAGGAATAATATTAAAATCTCCACCTATAATAATATTACTATTTTCTTTTAAATTTTTTTTTATTGTTTTTATAAAACTATCTAACCAATATAATTTATAATCATACTTTTCTGTATCTACTGGATTTCCATTTGGAGTATAAATATTTATTAAATTAATTTTTTTCTTTTTATGACTTAATTCGCCTGAAATTATTCTCGATTGTTTCATTTTATCTTTAAAGATATTTTGTTTTATATTGTTTAATTTACCCTTTGATATAAAGGCAACACCATTGTAACTTTTTTGTCCAAAAACATAACTTTCATATTTAAGGCTTTTAAATTCATCAAAAGGATAATTTTTTTCTTCAGTTTTTATTTCTTGCATCATTACAATGTCAGGAGAAGATTTTTTAAGATATTCTTTAATGTTATTTATTCTAGCTCTTACAGAATTAACATTCCACGAGCTTATTATCATTATAGAGAAAAAGAGACACCACAACCACAAGATGATTTACTTTGTGGATTGCTAATTTTAAATTGTTCACCAATTAATTCTTTAACAAAGTCAACCTCAGATCCTTTTAATAAATCAGCTGAAGTTTTATCAATTAGAATATTGTTATATTGAATATCATCATCCTCTTTTTCAGTATCAACAGAAAAATTGTATTGAAAACCAGAACACCCACCACCCTTGATAGCGATTCTAAAAAAAGATCCTTTTTCCTTTTTTGATAACAAATGGTTTATTTGTTTTATCGCATTATCAGTAAATTTAATTTCTTTAATCATCTCGTAAGGCTGTTAATAGTAATATAATTATAATTTACCTTTTTTAAAGTATGAATAATTTCAAAAAACTTGGACAATTTAAGTCATCTGGAAGATTTTTTAATGAGAAAAATAGCTCATACAGAACGCCATTTCAAAGAGACAGAGATAGAATAATTCACTCTGCCTCCTTTCGAAGACTTAAGCATAAGACACAGGTTTTTGTTAATACAGAAGGTGATCACTTTAGAACCAGAATCACTCATTCAATTGAAGTTTCACAGATAGCAAGATCAATTGCAAAGTATTTGAAATTAAATGATGATCTTGCCGAAACACTAAGTCTTGCTCATGATCTTGGTCATACACCATTTGGTCATGCTGGAGAAAATAGCCTAAAAGAATGCATGATTAATTACGGAGGTTTTGATCATAACCTTCAAACTTTAAGAATTGTAATGTTTCTTGAGAATAAATATTTAAAATTTAAAGGTCTTAATTTAACATTTGAAACTTTAGACGGTTTATTAAAACATAATGGACCTATATTAAATGTTAGTAGAGTAAATAATATAATAGGTATTAAAAATTTAAAAAATAAATTTAATTTTAATCAATATTCATCTTTAGAGTCACAAATTTCAAATATCTCTGATGATATAGCTTATAATAATCATGATATCCAAGACGGATTAAACGCAAATCTATTTAAACTTGAGGAAATTTTAGAAATCGATTTTTTTAAAGAAATTTTTAAAAGATATAAAAATGTTAAAAAAAATAAAATTTTGATTTATCAAATAATAAGAGATTCAATAGATTTAATGGTAAAAGATATTATTTCTAACAGTAAAAAAAATCTTAAGAAACATAAAATTAAAAATTTAAGAGATATCAAAAAAAATAATTCTAAAATAATAAATTTTTCTGAAAATTTTCAACAAATCGATAGTGAAATTAAAAAATTTTTAAGATTTAAAATGTATAATAATAAAAAAGTATTATCTAAAAATACTAAAGGCCAAAAAATTATAAAATATTTATTTGCTTATATCTGTAAAAATCCAAAAAAGTTTATTAAAAACCAAAAAATAAATAAGGATAAGTTTAGATCTGTTTCTGATTTTATTTCAGGAATGACAGACAGATATGCTATAAACCTTTACAATAATTTAAAATGAACATTTTCGATATTTATCTTAACAAAATTAAAAATATAGTTACTAATAATTCTGCTAATTTAAAAATTCCTCAAAATTTATCGGGTATTAACGTGGATACAGCTCCTGCAAAATTTAAAGCTGATATATCAACAAATGTCTGTATGGTTCTTTCCTCGTTAAATAAATTGCCCCCAACTGAGATTTACAAACAACTTAATTTAGATGATTTAAAAAATGATAAAGATATTGAAAATATTGAGTTTGTTAAACCAGGTTTTGTTAATATAAAATTTGTTAAGAAATTTTGGAATACTTTTTTAACAAAAATGCTCAATGATCAAAAATACGGAGCAAGTCTTAAAAATGATAAAAAAAATTATTTACTGGAATTTGTTTCTGCTAATCCAACTGGCCCCTTACATGTAGGTCATTGTCGTGGTGCTATATATGGAGATGCTTTGTGCAATCTTTTAAAATTTTGTGATCATAAAGTTACTAAAGAATATTATGTTAACGATCACGGTAATCAGATCAAAAACTTTTCTTTATCTGTATACTTTAGAATTAAGGAAAAATTATTTAACGAAGAATACCCTAATGATGAAAATTTATATCCAGGAGATTACATAATTGAAATAGCAGAACAAATTATTAGTAAAAATTCTATTAAGAATTATGAAAATTATGAAAAAATTTCAGATGAACTCTCTAAATTGAGTGTTGTTGCTTCTTTAGAAATAATAAAAAAAAATCTAAATTCTTTAGGTGTTGTTCACGATAATTTTGTAAGTGAAAATAATATTATTAATTCAAAAGAAGTTTATGAAGCTATAGATAATTTAAAAAAGAACAATTTAGTATTTAAAGGCAAGATAGAGGCCCCTGAAGGTGAAGATAAGTCTAAATGGGTTGAAAGAGAGCAACTACTTTTTAAATCTACAAATTATGGTGATGATAAGGATAGAGCTTTGACAAAAAGTGATAATTCTTGGACATATTTTGCTGGTGACATTGCTTATCACAACAACAAATTAAAAAGAAATTTTGATGAATACATAAATATTCTTGGCGCAGACCATGCCGGTTATATTAAAAGAATTAATTCTGTCGTAGATGCTCTCTCTAATAAAAAGAAAAATCTAATTTGTAAAGTTACTCAGCTTGTAAAATTGATTAAAGACGGCAAACCCTTCAAAATGTCAAAAAGAAAAGGCGATTATATAATTGTAGATGATTTAGTCAACGAGGTAGGCAAAGATGCAACTCGTTTTATAATGTTGAGCAGAAGTAATGATGTCCAATTAGAGTTTGATTTTGAGAAAGTTAAAGAGAAATCAAAAGATAACCCACTTTATTATGTTCAATATTGTTATGCAAGGATATGTTCTGTTTTTAAAAATGCTGATGAAAAAATAGAAAATGACCTAACTGAAGTTGAAAAAAATTATGAATTTAACGATGAGGAAATAAAAATAATAAATAAAATTTCTGAATGGCCTAAATGTGTAGAGGTATCCTCACAAAAACTAGAACCACACAGAATACCTATCTATTTATATCAACTGTCAGCTTTATTTCATTCATATTGGAATATGGGAAAAGATAATGAGTCTATGAGGTTTTTAGATAAGAGTAAAAAATTAAATAAAAACAAAGCGGTTCTCTTAAATAGTGTTTTAAAAACAATAGGCACTGGAATGAAAATACTAGATGTTGATACACCTGAGTCGATGTAATGCTTAAAGAAATAAAATACATATTTTTTTTTTTAATAATTTCTTTGTTTTTTTTTGTTACCTTTAAATATTATATTTCCGACAAACACGAAAAAAAATATTTTAGGTCTATAAATAATTTGGAAGAGATTATAAATGAAAAGAAAAAAAATTTGATTCTTTTAGAAAGTAATACTGAAAATATTAAACTTTTTATAGATGAAAATAAAAATCAAAAAAAAAAATTTAATTTTTGGAATTTGTTAAAAAATGAGGATTAAACATAGGCAAGCTTTTATAATTGGAATAAAATCTTTATCACTAAGTTTGGCTGAAATAAAATTTATTAAAAGATTTAAACCTTGGGGTATAATACTATTCTCAAGAAATATAAAATCTTTTGACCAAACACTTAATTTAATCAAATCGATAAAAAAAATTTTTAAAGATAAAAATTATCCGATTTTAATAGATCAAGAGGGAGGAAAGGTTGACAGATTAAAGAACATATTAGATTCAAAAATTTTTTCAGCTTACTATTTTGGAGAATTTTATAAAAAATCAAGAAAACAATCAATTATATGCTACAATAACTATATAGATCAAGTTTCTTACTTGTTAACAAAACTAGGAATAACAATTAATACTGTTCCTGTTCTCGATTTATTAAGAGATAAAACTTCAAAAGTAATTGGCTCAAGATCTTTTTCAAAAAATGTAAACATAATAAATTTATTTGGTAAAAAAACTATAGCAAGATTTCATAGAAATAAAATAGCAACTGTTATGAAGCATATCCCGGGTCATGGCTTAGGATATAAAGACTCACATTTTAAATTGCCTGTAGTGAAAAAAAGTAAAAAATTCCTTCTAAATAACGATTTTAAAATTTTTAAAAACAAGAAATGTTTGTTTGCAATGACTGCCCATATAATGTTTAAAGATTTCGATTCAAAATTTACAGTTACTCATTCTGAAAAACTAATTAATGTGATTCGAAGTAAAATTAAATTTTCAGATCTAATAATTACCGATGATATCTCAATGAAAGCATTACCTTACAACCTGAAGATTAATACGCAAAAGGCATTTACCGCAGGTTGTGATATAGTCTTGCATTGCAATGCAAATTTAAAAGAGATGAAAATTGTTGCTATGAATTCTCCTAAACTAAATAAATTTGTAATTAATAAAACTAAAAAATACTATAAGCTAGTGTCTTAATAAATATGGAACTTGATAGAAAATTTGAAGTAAACTTAGATCAGTTTAATGGGCCTCTTGATTTGTTATTAGATTTAGCAAAATCTCAAAAAGTAAATTTAGAGAATATATCTATAACTTTACTTGCTGATCAATTCTTAAATTATATTAATAAAGTTAAAAATTTGAACTTAGAAATAGCTTCAGACTATTTAGTTATGGCTACTTGGTTAGCATATTTGAAATCTAAATTATTGTTACCATCTACAGAAGATGATGAATTTAAAGTTCTTGAAGTTGCTGAAAAATTAAAAATTCAATTGAAGAAACTTGAATTAATAAGATTATTGTCAGAACAAATGTTAAAAAGAAAGAGATTAGGAAAAGACATTTTTACAAGAGGCATAAAGGGAAAAATACGTTCAATTTATAGTCCAAAATATTCTTTGTCTTTATATGAAGTTTTAAAAACGTATTCCAGTATTATTATGCAGAAAGATTTTCAGAGAATGAACATACCCAAGTTGCCAGTTTTTACTACTGAAGAAGGTATTGATCTTATAAAAAAATTATTAGATAAATTAAGCAATTGGAAAAACCTGGATGAAATAATTCCAAAAAATTATAAAAATTCTAATTTAAAAAAAACATGCAAAGCCGGTTTATTCGCAGGCTCATTAGAACTAGTAAAGGAAGGCCTAATTATAATCAAACAAGAAAAACTTTTTGACGATATTTTAATAAAACATAAATGAATAACGAAAAGAAAAAAAATAACATAATTTCATTTCCTGATAAATTATCTAATGGTGAGAGAGAGGTAGAGGCTATTATTTTTGCAGCTGCTGAGCCCTTAGATGTAGATACTATTGAACAGAGAGTATCTAAAAAAATTGATATAAATAAAATTTTAAAAAAACTTCAAAATATTTATGAAAATCGTGGTTTTAATTTAGTCTGTATATCGAATAAATGGTCATTTAGAACTGCATCAAATTTATCATCTTTGATGTCTAGTCAGAAGAGTGTTGAAAAAAAACTCTCTAAAGCTGCAATAGAAACATTATCGATAATTGTTTATCACCAACCTGTAACTAGAGCAGAAATAGAGGAAATTAGAGGCGTGGCGTTTGGAACTAATACTTTGGATATTCTCATGGAACTTAACTGGGTAAAACCGATGGGTAGAAAAGAGGTACCAGGTAAGCCTATACAATACGGTACAACTGAAGATTTTTTAAGTCATTTTAATCTTCAGAAATTGTCAGATTTACCAACAGTCGACGAACTAAGTTCTGCAGGTTTAATTGATAGTTCCTCTGTTGATGCATCAATATTTGGTACAGGTAAATTTTACCAAGAAAAACAAGATGAAAAAAAAGAGAATATATATTCTGATATAGACGAAATGCTTAATAGCACACTAAAAGATGATGATACAAAGTAAAATTATACTTTTAAAATTTAAATAAAGAGGTTATAAATAATTATGAGCATAGGTTTTTGGCAAATAGCAATAGTTGTAATTTTAGTCGTTCTTTTATTTGGTAGAGGAAAAATATCTAGCCTAATGGGTGATGTGGCCAAAGGTATTAAGAGTTTTAAAAAAGGGATGGCAACTGATCCAACAGAAGATCAATCCAAAAATATATCGGATAACAATCAAAATAACAATCAAGACTCCTCAAACAAAGAATAAAAATGCCACAAATTGGCTGGTTAGAGCTTTTAATTATAGTGGGATTAGCGGTAGTAATTATAGGCCCTAAAGATTTTCCAATTGTACTTAAAAAGATTGGATCTTGGATTGGTTCCGTTAAAAGATATGTAAATAATTTACAGGACGAAGTATCAAATCTAGAGAATAATAATTTTGATTTAAGCGATCACACCAATAATAATCATAAAGAAATTAAAAAAGATGACGACAAATAAAGAGGAAGGTTTTATTAGCCATCTTACTGAGTTAAGAAAGAGACTTATTAATTCATTTATTTTTTTAACTTTTTTATTTGTACTTTGTTATTTTTTTTCAGAAGAAATTTATAGTTTTCTAGTTTCACCTTACGCAGAAGCAGTAAAAGATAGCGATATAGAAAGAAGATTAATTTTTACAGCCTTGCAAGAAACTTTTTTAACTTATTTAAAAGTATCTTTTTTTACTGCTTTTTTTTTGACATTTCCTTACATTCTTATTCAAATTTGGAAATTTATTGCTCCAGGTTTATATGAACATGAAAAATCTGCGATTATGCCTTACTTAGTCTTAACTCCAATATTATTTTTACTTGGTGGTATGCTTGTTTATTATTTAATTATGCCTTTAGCTATAAAGTTTTTTTTATCATTTGAAACAAGTGGTATTTCAACATCTCTACCAATTCAGCTTGAAGCAAAAGTTAATGAATATCTCTCATTAATCATGAAATTAATATTTGCATTTGGTTTGAGTTTCCAATTACCAGTAGTACTATCCCTTTTAGCAAGAATAGGATTTATAGACTCTACTTTTTTAAGAGAGAGACGCAAATATGTTGTGGTAATTATTTTTGCTTTTGCAGCAATATTAACTCCCCCTGATCCTATTACGCAAATTGGTTTAGCATTACCTTTACTATTATTATATGAATTATCTATAATTTCTGTAAGAATGATTGAAAAAAAAATAAATAAAAATGCATGATATTAAATATATAAGAAATAACCCTTCAGAATTTGAAAAAGAAATAAAAAAAAGAAATGTTAAAATCGATTTAAATAAAATTTTAGAATTAGACAAAATTAATAGGTCTTTAATACAAAAAAAAGAAACTTTAGAATCCGAAAAAAAAAAAATATCTAAAACAAACGACAAATCTTTATTTGAAAAATCAAAAAAACTATCTGCAGAAATTGAAAAATTGAATAATGATCAGAATAAAATTGATGATGATTTAAATTCAATTTTATCAAATATACCTAATATAGCATTAAACGATGTTCCTATTGGGCTAGATGATAAGTCTAATGTTGAAATAAAAAAAATTGGTACAATACCAAGTTTTAATTTCGAGCCAAAACCACACTATGTGTTGGGTGAAAATTTAAACATGCTTGATTTTAATTTAGCAACAAAAACCAGTGGAAGTAGGTTTGTTTTCATGAAGGATAAACTAGCTTTATTAGAAAGAGCATTAAACAATTTTATGTTAGATACTCATATTTACGAAAATGGATACAAGGAAATATCACCACCATTACTAGTTAATGAAAATTCAATGTTTGGTACTGGTCAACTACCTAAATTTGAAAATGATCAATTTGAGCTAAAAATGGATTTAAAGTCAGATAAAAAATTTTTAATACCCACAGCAGAAGTTATTTTAACAAATATGGTTAGAGAAAACATAGTTAATTTTAAAGATTTACCTATGAGATTTGTAGCGTCAACGCCTTGTTTTAGAAAAGAGGCTGGAAGTTACGGAAAAGATACTAAAGGAATGATTAGACAACACCAATTTCATAAGGTCGAATTAGTAAGTATTGTCGAACCTGAAAATTGTGTCGAAGAATTAGATAGAATGACTAATTCAGCTTCAAAAATATTAGATAAATTAAAATTACCATATAGGATAGTATCTTTAAGCACAGGCGATATGGGTTTTAGTTCACAAAAAACTTTTGATATTGAGGTTTATTTACCTTCAGAAAAAAAATATAGAGAAATCTCAAGCTGTTCTACTTGTGGGACTTTTCAAGCAAGAAGAATGAAAGCTAAATATAAAACAAAAAATAATGAAAAATTATTTCTTGGGACATTAAATGGTAGCGGTCTAGCTATTGGTAGAACACTTATAGCAATTTTAGAAAATTATCAAAATGAAGACGGAAATATTAGTATACCTGAAATACTAAGACCATACATGAAAAATTTAGAACTTTTGACATAGATTTAAGAGTTGTTTTAATAATATTAATGGTATAAAAATAAAATTACAATTTTATGTCAGAAGGAATAGCACAATTAATACCTCTTATTTTAATTTTTATAATTTTTTATTTCTTTTTAATTCGTCCTCAACAAAAAAAAGTGAAAGAACATAAAATCATGGTTGAGAACTTGAAAAGAGGTGACAAAGTAATTACTTCAGGTGGAATTATTGGTGAAATTGAAAGAATTATAGATAACGATAAGGTTGAAGTCCTTGTTTCTGAAAACGTAAAAGTTGAAGTTGTTAGATCAACCGGTATTCAAACTTTGATAAAAAGCGAGCCACCAAAAAAGTAATATATTTTTGTGTTATATTTTTCGAAATTAAAAATAATTTCTACAATTTTATTTACTGTTTTTTTAACATATATATGTTTTTCTAATTTATTAGAATCTAACTCATTAATTAATAAAAAAATTAATTTAGGATTAGATCTCCAGGGAGGTTCTTATTTATTATTGGAAGTTGATAATAATCCAGTAATTGAAAAAAACTTACAAACAAAACTCTTACAAATTAAAAATTTTTATAAAAATAAAAAAATAAAAGTTTTTGACTTTAGTATTAATAACCAAAAAATTTCCTTTAAAAGCAATAGTGAAGATAGTGAAAAAATTATATCACTTTTTATGGAAGATAATGAGATAAATCCTTATTATGAGAATTACAAAGCTAATCAATTTGAGATTTCGTTAGATCAAAATATTTTTTTAGTAGCTTTTTCTAAATATGGAATTGTAGAGATTAATAGATCTTTATTAGATCAAGCTGTCGAAATTGTTAGAAAAAGAATTGATGAAGTCGGGACTAATGAACCAACTATTGCAAAAAATGGTTCAAATAGAATTTTAGTTGAACTTCCAGGCTTGGATAATCCTGATAGAATAAAAAATCTTTTAGGCAAGACAGCAAATTTAGACTTTAGATTTGTTACTAACAGCAATGATGCTTCTTTTGGAACTGATAAGTTGATGACTTTAGATGATACAGAGGAATTAAATGTTAGTAAAAGAGTAATAATAAGTGGTGATAATTTAGTCGATGCTAAACCACAAATGGACAATATTAATAATGAAACCGTTGTCAGTTTTACTTTAGATAGAGTAGGGGCAAAAAAATTTGGTAAAGCTACTAAAGATGGAATAGGCAAAAGACTTGCTATTGTTTTAGATAATAAAATTATAAGTGCACCAGTTATTAGAGATATAATAGCAAGTGGATCAGGACAGATATCCGGTGGATTTACTTTTCAATCTGCTACAGATCTAGCTTTATTATTACGATCTGGAGCATTACCCGCCCCACTTAACATAATAGAGGAGAGAACTGTAGGTCCTGATTTAGGAGAGGACTCAATCAAAGCTGGAATATACTCTTTAATAATTGGTTTCAGTTTGGTTTTCTTTTATATGATATACAAGTATCGATTATTTGGATTAATATCTAATATAGCTCTAATACTTAATATATTTTTGTTAATTGGAATTCTCACAATTTTTGAGGCAACACTCACTTTACCTGGAATAGCTGGTATTATTTTAACTGTAGGTATGGCTGTAGATGCAAATGTTTTAATATTTGAGAGAATTAAAGAAGAATGTTTAAAAGAAAAAAATAAAATGATTGCTTTTGATAATGGTTATTTAAATTCAAAAACAGCAATAATTGATGCTAACATAACTACTATAATTGCAGCGATTATATTATTTGTATTTGGATCAGGCCCAGTAAAAGGATTTTCTGTTACCTTGTCTGTAGGTATTTTAACAACATTGTTCACAGTCTATTTTATTGCAAGATTACTTACAGCCACATATGTAATTTCAAATAAAAACAAAGAAATGAATATTTAATGAAAAATAACTACGAATTTAATAAATATAATAAAGTATTTAATTATATATCAATTCTTATTTCAGTAATTTCAATTGTTTTTTTACTATTTAAAGGTTTAAATTTTGGTGTTGATTTTAAGGGTGGTACTTTAATTGAGATACGTATAGATAATATAAATGTAAAAACACAAGATGTGAGAAACGCATTTAATAAATTAAATTTAGAAGATCTGACTGTAAAAAAATTTGGTAATGACACTGACTATATTGTTAAATTTAAAAGATCAGATTTAAATAATCCAAATTTTATCCAAAATTTAAAAAAGGATTTAAATATTTATCTTGAAGATTATACGTTTAGAAGAGTTGAAAATGTAGGTCCAAAAGTTAGTTCCGAACTTTTGTTAGATGGTATCTTAGCTATAGCCATAGCACTGTCGGCAATGCTTATATACATTTGGTTTAGATTTGAATGGCAATTTAGTTTAGGTGCTATCATTGCAATTTTTCACGATGTTTTAATTACATTAGGAATTTTTTCTGCATTAAATTTAGAAATCAATCTCTCTATAGTAGCTGCTGTTTTGACAATAGTTGGATATTCTATGAATGATACTGTTGTAATATTTGATAGGGTTAGGGAGAACTTAAAAAAATATTCAAAAATTCAAATTGATGAATTAACTAATCTATCGATAAATGAAACTTTATCACGAACATTGATTACATCCGTAACAACCCTATTAGCTTTATTCTCTATCTTTTTATTTGGTGGAGAAATTTTAAAAGGCTTTTCTTTTGCAATGATTCTAGGGGTAATTTTAGGAACTTACTCATCAATATATATAGCAAATCCAATTTTAATATTTCTAAGAGTTTCACAAAAAACTTTAATTAAAGAAGAAAATTAGTAAAGATTTTGAGCCGCAACCATGCTTAGTAACATTGGCAATGATAGCAAAGTATTAGTTCTTGAAAACAACATTGCAGTTTTAGCTGATTTTGCTTTTGTCTCAGCATCTACCTCTATTATACCTAAAGCTCTCTTTTGATTTGGCCAAATTACAAACCATACATTGAAAGCCATTATAATACCAAACCACATTCCTATTCCAATTGCTGTGCTTTTACCACCCCCAGACATTATACCAAGTGTCATTGCATCATGGAGATAACCGTTAAGATAGGATAAAATTAATCCAGAAATAATAGTAGCAAGAGCTGCCCATCTAAACCAAAATAAAGCTGATGGAGCTATTACCTTACTTATAGCTGGTTTTTGTTCATCAGGTATTTTAGACATATTCGGTATTTGTACAAAATTAAAATACCATAATAAACCTATCCACATAATACCTACTACAACATGTATAAATCTAAATAGCCAACTCCAGAATAAAAGATCAAAATCAAAACCTCCGTTTTGAAAAAAAAGTATTAAAAATAAGACTATAGATATAGCTAAGGATATGTGAACTGTTCTAGATAAAGAGCTTAAAATATTTCCCATACCTAAATATAACAAAGATTAATTATTTATGCAATTTTTTTAAATTTACCATTAAGTAAATTTTTTAAAAATTTACCTGTATAGCTTTTAGAAACATTGCAAATACTCTCTGGATTTCCCTCTGCGATAATTTCTCCACCTTTAACACCACCATCAGGGCCCATATCTATAATGTGATCTGCGGTTTTTATTACATCTAAATTATGTTCTATAACTATAACTGTATTACCTGTAGCGACAAAGGTATGTAAGATTTCTAGAAGCTTTTTAATGTCATGTTGATGTAATCCTGTAGTAGGCTCATCTAGAATATATACTGTTCTACCTGTTGATCTTTTAGATAATTCTTTAGCTAGTTTAATTCTTTGCGCTTCTCCACCAGACAATGTAGTTGCTTGTTGTCCGATTTTTATATAACCAAGTCCTACTTTTTTAAGTGTCAGTAATTTTGATCTAATATTTGATATATTTTCAAAAAAATCACAACCTTCGTCAACGGTCATGTTTAATACATCAGCTATACTTTTATTTTTAAATTTAATTTCCAAAGTTTCTCTATTGTATCTACTTCCTTTACATTCATCACATGTTACATATACATCAGGAAGGAAATGCATTTCATAAGTTATAACACCATCACCTTCACAGGCCTCACATCGACCGCCTTTAACATTAAATGAAAACCTACCTGGTTTATATCCTCTGCTTTTAGATTCTGGTAAATTAGTAAACCAATCTCTAATAGGTCCGAAAGCAGCCGTGTAAGTAGCAGGGTTAGATCTTGGAGTTCTACCTATTGGTGACTGATCAATATCAATTACTTTATCTATCAGTTCAATTCCTTTAAATCCTTTAAATGGCATAGGAATTTTTCTTGATTTGTTATTATTTAAACTCATATTCAAAGCATTAAACAAAGTTTGTAAAATTAAAGTTGATTTACCACTACCTGATACTCCAGTAATACAAGTAAAAGTCCCAAAAGGAATTTTTAGATCAACATTTTTTAGATTATTACCTGATGCACCAAGAATTTGTAAAAATCTTCCATTCTTACTCAATCTTCTTTTTTTAGGTATTGGTATATAAAATTTATTACATAAATATTTACCTGTTATACTTTTATCATTTTTCTTTATTTCATCTAATCCACCATGAGCTATAACTTCTCCACCTTTACTTCCAGCCTCTGGGCCTAAGTCAATGATGTAATCCGAATTTTCAATTGTTTCAGTATCGTGCTCTACTACAATTACAGTGTTACCTAAATCTCTTAATCTTTTTAAAGCATTAATTAATTTTACATTGTCTTTTTGGTGAAGTCCTATAGATGGTTCATCAAGTACATAAAGTACACCAGTTAGACCAGAACCAATTTGTGAAGCTAATCTTATTCTTTGTGACTCTCCACCAGATAAAGTGCCTGACTCTCTTGATAGGGTTAAATAATCTAATCCAACATTTAATAAAAAATTAAGTCTTTCGTTTATTTCTTTTAAAATATGTTCTGCAATTTTTATTTGTCTTGCATCTAATTTTTCATTTAAAGACTTGAACCATTTTTCAGCATCTATAATAGATTTTTCAGATATTTCACTTATGTGTTGATTGTCTATTTTTACACATAATGCTTCTTCTTTTAATCTATACCCGTTACAAGCCTCACATTTAGTATCCGATTGGTATTGTGATATTTCCTCTCTTTTCCAATCACTATCAGTTTCTAAATATCTTCTTTCAAGATTGTTAACTACACCTTCAAATGTTTTTTTATGGGAATATTTTTCATATCCATCATCGTATGAAAATTTAATTTCCTCCTCATCCGAACCATATAAAATTATATCCTTTATTTTTTTTGGTAATTTTGACCATTTTTCCTCTAAAGAAAAGTTATAGTGTTTTGCTATGGATGATAAAGTTTGAGCATAATATAGTGAGCTTGATTTAGACCATGGTTCAATTGCACCTTCAGCAATTGTCTTTTTTTCATTTGGAACTACAAGATTAGGATCTACATTTAATTTTATACCAATACCATCACATTCAACACATGCTCCATATGGACTATTAAATGAAAACAATCTAGGTTCAATTTCTTCTATAGTAAATCCACTTTCAGGGCATGCAAATTTAGATGAAAATATTATTTTTTCTTTTTTTCTAAATTTAGCTGGCAATGTTTCATTTTCATACTCTACATATAATAAACCATTAGACAAATTGAGTGATGTTTCAATACTTTCAGCTAAGCGATTACCTAAATCAGAATTTAGTATTATTCTATCAACTAATATTTCTATTTCGTGTTTTATTTTTTTATTTAATTCTGGTATATTATCTATATCGTAAATCTTTCCGTCTATCTTAATTTTTCGAAAACCTCTTTTTTTATAAGATAAAATTTCTTTTTTATATTCACCCTTACGACCTCTCACAATTGGTGAAAAAAGATAAATCGTACTTTTTTTCGGTAATGTTTTAATTTTATCTACAATTTGAGTTACTGTTTGTGATTTTATTTCTTTACCAGTAAATGGCGAGTAGGGGATACCAACTCTTGCAAACAATACTCTCATATAATCATAAATTTCAGTGACTGTTGCTACCGTCGACCTTGGATTTTTTGATGTGTTTTTTTGTTCAATAGATATTGCGGGACTTAGACCTTCAATTAAATCAACCTTAGGTTTTTTCATTTTATCTAAAAATTGTCTTGCATAAGCGGATAAGCTTTCAACGTACCTTCTTTGACCTTCAGCGTAGATAGTATCAAAAGCAAGAGAGGATTTTCCTGATCCAGATAAACCTGTTATTACTACAAATTTATCTTTTGGAATGTCTAAAGAAATATTCCTCAAATTATGTTCTTTTGCCCCTTTAATAACTATCTTTTTAATCATCTTTTTTGTTGCTTTACTTCAATATTATTAATAATCAAACTTATTCTATGATATAATAAAATCATTAAAATATTATGGCTGGAAGTTTAAATAAAGTACTATTAATTGGACGATTAGGCGCAGATCCTGAAATTAAACAAATGGTTAATGGCAAAAGTGTTGCTAGACTTAGTTTAGCTACAAGCCAAAGTTGGAAAGATAAAAACACTGGAGAAAAAAAAGAAAAAACCGAGTGGCACCGTGTGGTTGTATTTAATGAGGGACTAGTTAATGTTGTTCAACAATATTTAAAAAAAGGTGCACAAATATACGTTGAGGGGCAATTAACGACAAGAAAATGGAAAGATGAACAGTCAGGACAAGACAAATACTCTACTGAAATAGTCATTCAAGGGTATAACTCTTCATTAACTATGCTGGGAGGTGGTGGCGGTTCATCAAATATCACATCTAATAATAACCAAGAATTATCTCAAATAAACGACTCTAATCTAGACGATGATATACCTTTTTAAATCCTATGGATAAAACTGAAATAGAAGAGAAAAAGAATATTAAACCTATTGCTATGTATGACGAGATGAGTTCGTCTTATTTATCCTATGCAATGAGTGTAATTGTTAGTAGGGCATTACCAGATATAAGAGATGGATTAAAACCTGTTCATAGAAGAATAATATATGCTATGTACAAAGGTGGTTTTGATTGGTCTAAACAATTTAGAAAATCAGCAAGAATTGTTGGTGATGTAATTGGTAAATATCATCCCCATGGTGATCAAGCAGTTTACGATGCTTTAGTGAGAATGGTTCAAGAGTTTTCAATGAGTGTACCATTAATAGATGGACAAGGAAATTTTGGCTCAGTAGATGGAGACCCTCCTGCAGCTATGAGATACACAGAGACTAAACTTTCAAAAATTTCACAATTTTTAATAGATGATATTGAAAAAAATACTGTGGATTTTAAAAGTAATTATGATGAAACGGAAAAAGAACCTGTTGTTTTACCAGCTCAATATCCAAATTTATTGGTAAATGGTGCTGGGGGTATAGCTGTAGGTATGGCAACTAGTATACCTCCGCACAATCTTGGAGAGGTTATTAATGCAACATTAGCTTTAATAAATAATAAAGATATTAAGATTAATGAATTAATGAAACATATACCTGGGCCAGATTTTCCAACTGGAGGTACAATTATTGGTAAGGATATTATTAAAACAGGATATAAAACTGGAAGAGGTTCTTTTAAAATAAGAGGTGATATAAACATAGAACAACTTAAAAACGGCAAGGAAAGACTTGTGATTGCGAATATTCCTTATCAAATAAATAAATCAACATTAAATGAAAGAATTGTAGAATTAATAAGAGATAAAAAAATTGATGGCATAAGTGATATAAGAGATGAATCAAACCGTGAAGGTATTAGAGTAGCTATAGATTTAAAAAGAAATACTGAGCCAGAAACAGTTAAAAGACAGTTATATAAGTATACATCATTAGAATCTTCTTTTAGCTTTAATACCTTAGCTATAGTAGATCAAAAACCGAAAAACTGTAACTTAAAAGATTTCTTAGAGTCTTTTTTACAATTTAGAGAAGATGTTGTAACCAAAAAAACTAAATTTGATTTAAAAAAAGCCGAAGACAGAGCTCACATATTATTAGGACTTTCAGTTGCTGTAGAAAATATTGATAAAATTATAAAAATAATTAGAAATTCGAAAAATCCTGAAATAGCCAAAGATACACTAACTAAAACAAAATGGAAAATCAAAACAACTCAAAAATTTATTAAATTAGTTGAAAATAAGAATTCTGTAACCACTTACTCTTTATCAGAGGAACAAGTCAATTCAATATTAGAACTTAGATTACAAAAACTTACCGCTTTAGGAATAAATGAAATAGAAATTGAAATAAAGAAGTTATCAGATTTAATAACTCAATATAAAAAAATTCTATCATCGAGAAAAGTTTTATTAAAAGTAATTAGTGACGATTTAAACTTAATAAAAGATAAATATTCTAATCCAAGAAGAACAAAAATTATTGATGCAATTCTAAATTACGATATTGAAGAGACTATTCAAAAAGAATCTGTAATCATAACAGTCACGTTGCAAGGTTATATTAAACGAGGTGCATTAAGTAGTGTTAGAGCTCAAAAAAGAGGTGGTAAAGGTAAATCTGGTATTAAAACAAGAGAACAAGACTCTGTTGTTCAAACATTATCTGTTAATACTCACACATCAGTACTTTTCTTTTCGACAGAGGGATTAGTTTACAAATTAAAAGCATGGAAAATACCAGAGGGAACTTCTATATCTAGAGGAAAATCTTTATACAACATATTACCCTTAAAAAATCATCAATCGATAAGCTCTATAATGCCTTTACCTGAGGAAAAGTCAGAGTGGAAAAACCTTAATATCGTTTTTGCTACTTCAAAAGGTAAAATTAGAAAAAATTCTTTAGAGGATTTTATAAATATAAATTCATCTGGAAAAATTGCTATGAAACTTGATCCTGATGATAAAATTATAGGTGTGAAGATATGTAGAGAAGATCAAGATATTATTCTTAGTTCATTAAACGGAAAATCAATAAGGTTCAATGTAGAAAAAATAAGGTTATTTAAAGGTAGGTCCTCAAAGGGAATTAGAGGAATAAATTTAAAGGATAAAGATATAATTGTATCTCTATCAACTATAGATAAAGACACAAAAAATGGCAAAAAAGGTGATAAATTTATACTATCAGTAACAGAAAATGGTTTTGGAAAAAGAACAGCTTCCAACGAATTCCGGGTTACTAACAGAGGAGGCAAAGGAATAATTGGAATTGTAAATTCTTCAAGAAATGGGAATGTATCATCATCTTTTCCTGTTTTTGAGGGTGATGAAATTTTAATATCAACAAATAAAGGAAGAGTAATAAGGGTAGCGGTTAAAGAAATTAGAATTGCTGGGCGTAATACACAAGGTGTAAGAATAATTAGATTATCAGGTGATGAAAAAGTTGTTTCAGCTATCAAAATTGATGATAACTTGGTATAATGAAAAAAGTTATTTATCCAGGAACGTTTGATCCAATTACCTATGGACACATAGATTTAATTAAAAAAGCATTAAATATATTTGACAATCTTATAATTGCAATTTCCGATGGTAATAATAAAGAATATTTATTTTCAGCAGAAGAGAGAGAAATCTTAATTAAAAAATCTCTTTTCAAGGATCTAAAATTTAAAAAAAAACAGATTAAAGTAGTAACATTTAATACCTTAACAACTGATTTTTGTAAAAAAATGAAATCTAATATTATACTTAGGGGACTTAGAGCAACCTCAGATTTTGAATATGAGTTTCAGCTATCTGGCATGAACAAAAAACTAAATGATAAAGTGGAAACCGTATTTTTGATGTCCGATCCTCAAAATCAAATTATTTCATCCAAGTTGGTAAAAGAGATTGCAGAATTAAATGGAAATGTAAATAAATTTACTACAAAAAGTGTATTAAAACATTTAAAATTAAAATTAAATGGTTAGATTAATTTTTATACTATTTTTATTTATAAATACTAATTTATTAGCGGAGGAAAATATAATGATTTTAAAATTAAAAGATGGCGATGTTAAAATTGAATTATTTGATGATGTAGCACCCGAACATGTCAAAAGAATAAAAGATTTAGCAAACTCGGGGAAATACGACGGAGTAGTGTTTCATAGAGTGATAGATGGGTTTATGGCACAAACAGGTGATGTACAGTTTGGTAAAGTTGATAGTAATGATTTTAATTTGAGTAGAGCGGGAATGGGAGGATCTGATCTACCAGATTTGAAAGCTGAATTTAATAATTTACCTCATGAAAGAGGAACACTGTCTATGGCAAGATCACAAAATCCAAATAGTGCAAACAGCCAATTCTTTATTTGTTTTGAAGCAGCTCCTTTTTTAGACAGACAATACACAGTATTTGGAAAAGTTGTTAGTGGAATGGAGTTTGTTGACAAAATTAAAAGAGGTGACTCTAACAATAATGGCGCTGTAACTGAACCTGATAAAATAATATCTTTTAAATCTCAATAATTTTTTTTAATGGCATTAAAAACATTTAATTTTAATGTTATTAAAAAAGATAAATTCGCAAGGTTAGGTAAAATACAAACTAGTAGAGGCACTATTGATACTCCGGTATTTATGCCTGTAGGAACACAGGCTACTGTAAAAGGATCTTTTATAAGTGATGTAATTAAAACAGGTAGTCAAATTGTTTTATCTAATACTTATCATTTAATGATTAGACCTGGTGCCGATAGAATTAAAAAAGCAGGTGGTTTACATAATTTTATGAATTGTAAAATACCTATTTTAACTGACTCTGGTGGTTACCAAATTATGTCATTATCCAAATTAAATAAAATTGATAAATTAAAAGGAGCAATTTTTAATTCCCATGTAGACGGTAAAAAATTTATTTTAAGTCCTGAGGAAAGTATTAAAATCCAAAAAAAACTTAATTCAGATATAGTTATGGTACTTGATGAGTGCCCAAAAAAAACACTTAATTATGATAAAATTTTAAAAGCAGTAAATTTATCAACACAGTGGGCAAAAAGATCAAAAAAAGAGTTTGGATTAAATAAACACAAAGCGCTCTTTGGAATTGTTCAAGGTGGGTTATTTAATGACCTTAGATTAAAGTCCTTAAATGAATTAATTAAAATTGGATTTGATGGATATGCAATAGGTGGATTAGCTGTTGGTGACTCCCAAAAAGAAATGTTTAAAGTTTTAAATTATTTAAAAAATTACATGCCGAAACATAAACCAAGATATTTAATGGGAGTAGGTACCCCGTCAGATATACTTGGTGCTGTATTGCGTGGTGTTGATATGTTTGATTGTGTTTTACCTACACGCGCTGGTAGAACAGGATTAGCATTTACATGGAAAGGTAGAATAAATATTAGAAATGCAAAATATAAAAACGATAATAAACCTTTAGATGAATCAGTCAAAATTTTCGATTTAAATAAATACTCAAAAAATTATCTTAATCATTTGTTTAATACAAATGAGATGTTGGGTTCAATGATTCTTACTTTAAACAACATTAATTTTTATCAAGAATTTATGTATGAGATCAGGAAAAATATAAAAAATGGTACTTTTTCTAAATTTTATAAGAAATTTTATAATAAGTTATAATATTTCGCATTGATAATTAAAAAATAATCACTATAAAAGTCAATCTTTGTGGGCCCTTAGCTCAGTTGGTAGAGCAATTCCCTTTTAAGGAATGGGTCGTTGGTTCGAGTCCAACAGGGCTCACCAAGTTTATAAAATAGGTGGATAATCTAATCTAACTTCATTAATCCAATCATTAATATTCTCTATTCTTCTATCAGAGGATGGATGTGTACTCATAAATTCTGGAGGTTCTTTTCCCTTATTTGCCTCTTTCATTCTTTCCCAGATTTTAACAGTTTCACGCACATCATAACCTGACAAAGACGAAAATATTAATCCTAAATAATCAGCTTCAGATTCTTGTTTACGAGTAAATGGATTCATTATTCCTAGTTGTGATAGTAAACCTACTGTATCCATGCCAGTAGTTCTATTAACTTGTGATAATTTTCCCCCTGTAAAAATATCCACTAGTTGCGTGCTCGTTCTTAATACAGCTGTCCTGCTTGCTCTCTCAACAGAATGTTTCGCAACTGCATGCGCTACTTCGTGCCCCATTACTGCAGCTAATCCATTTTTATTTTTAGTTACTTCAAGCATACCTGTATAAAAAGCTATTTTACCTCCAGGCATACACCATGCATTCTTAACCTTTTTGTTATCAATTAAAATATATTCCCATTGAAAATTAGTTGTTGGATCTGGAATTTTTTTTAAATCAAAGTATTTACTGATTGAGTCCTCCATTCTTTTTCCTATTTCTTTGATTTCATTTAACTTAGCTGTATCTTTACTTAATGTTTCTTTTTCTTTAATCTTTTCATATAACATTGCAGCTTGAGCATTTAATTTTGATTCTGGTATTAATTTTAGTTGGCGTCTTTCTGTAATTGGAACAGATCCACAGCCAGCAACCATATAACCCCAGCAGCCACAGCCTAAAACATTCAAAAATTTTCTTCTATTCATTTTTATATTTTCTTGTATTAATATAATTATTAGTAATTATTATGAATTTAAACAATAAAATATTATTATTTTTGTTTATTATTGGATTAATCTTCGTTATTTACTCATCTTATAATTAAATATGGTTCAAAAGAAAAAAATATCAATTTTTGCTAGATTAAGAAATTATTTCTTAGCGGGTATTGTTGTTTTAGTGCCAATAGGTTTTACTTTATATTTAACAATATTTTTAGTTAAAATTTCTTCGAAATTACTTCCAAAAGAAATTAATCCAAACAATTATTTACCTTTTTCTATACCTGGATTAGAAATACTTTTATCAGTAATGCTAATCATTATTGTTGGCGGAATATCTCTATCTTTTTTTGGGAAAAGAGTTGTAACTTTTATAAATGAAATTTTTAAAAAAATTCCAATATTAAGAACAATTTATTCCGCTATAGGTCAAATGACTCAAAGTTTTACCTCGACTAACAAAGATAAAAAAAGTGTTGTTTTAGTTGAATATCCTAAAAAAGGATCTTGGGCGGTAGGTTTTGCAACTAAAGAAAACGACGGAGAAATTAGTAAAAAAATTAATAAAAAAATGATTAATGTTTTTGTACCTACAACACCTAACCCTACTAGTGGTTTTTTACTTATGTATCCTAAAGATGAAATAATTTATCTAGATATGTCTTTTGAGGAAGCATCTAAATTTATTGTGTCAGCTGGAACTTCTGAACCAAATTAAACCAAATCATTTAAAATATCAGCTCTGTCATACAATTTTAATAAGGGCATAAATTTTTTAATACTTTCATTTTTAGACTCTATTCTTTTTACCTCTTTTTCTGCTAGAAGAAAAAGATCCTCATTTAAAATTGGATCAGCAATTCTAAAACTTTGTAAGCCACTTTGCTTAAAACCTAATAGATCTCCATAACCTCTTAACCTCATATCTTCCTCTGAAATTTTAAAACCATCATTACTTGCTTTAAGTATTTTAATTCTTTTCTTTGCATTTTCACTTAAATTAGATTTAAACATTAAAATACAAAACGCCTCCTTATCTCCACGTCCTACTCTGCCTCTCAATTGATGTAGTTGTGATAATCCAAATTTATTTGCGTTTTCAATAATTATAACATTAGCATTAGGAAAATCTATTCCTACTTCTATTACTGTTGTAGAAACCAAAATATCAATTTTTTTATTTAAAAATTCATTCAGTATTTTTTCTTTTTCGTGCTTATCTATATTACCATGAAGTATTCCAACTTTATTTGAAAAATTTTTTTTTAAATACTCGTATCTTTTAATTGAAGATTGATGATCGATTTTTTTTGATTCATCAATTAAAGGACAAACCCAAAATATCTGATTTCCATTTTTTATCTGTTTCTTTGAAAACAATAATATCTCATCTATTTTATTTTCTAATTTACTAAGAGTAATTATTTCTTTTCTATTCTTTGGTTTTTTTTTAATTATTGAAACATCCATGTCACCAAATATAGTCATTATCATTGTTCTAGGTATTGGAGTTGCAGACATAACCAGAATATCACAATTTTTTCCCCCTTTATCAGATAGCTTTTTTCTTTGTTTAACACCAAATTTGTGTTGCTCATCTATAACGATTAATCCTAATTTTTTATAATTTAATTTTTCTTGAAATAAAGAATGTGTGCCTATTAATAAATCGATAGAGTGATTTTCCAATCTATTAATTATTTTTTTTCTTATTTTATATTCAGTTTTACTTGTTAGTATTTCTACTCGTATATTCTTTGGGAATATTTTTTTTGTTAATTTATAGTGTTGTTGCGCTAAAATTTCTGTGGGTGCCATCAAAGCAGTTTGAAATTTACTTTCAATCACGTTTAATATTGAACTAAGAGCAACGATAGTTTTTCCACTCCCTACATCGCCTTGTAAAAGTCTAAACATTTTTTGTTCAGATTTTAGATCATCGTTAATTTCTTTTATTGCTTTATTTTGGTCAGTTGTAAGTTCAAAATCTATTTTATTTTTTATTTCATTAAAAGTATCTGAGTTGAATTTTTTTTTATTTTTTTTAGTTTTTTTAATTGTATTTCTAATATTTGAATTTATTAAGAAATTTGAAAATATTTCATCAAAAACTAAGCGATCATAAAAATCACCCTTTTTATTGACATTCCTTGGGTCATGTAATTGAATAATTGCATCTTTCCAGGTTATATTATTAAATTTATTACAAATGTCTTCACTCAGCCATTCATTCAGTTGAGGAATATTACCTAAAACTTCATTTATTATTTTATTATATTTTTTTTCATTTAATCCTTCTGTTAAACTATATTTTGTATCAATTTTTTTAATACTATTTATATTATCACTTATGTGTGTTGGATTAGTTATCTGATATCTATTTTTGTAAAAACCTATTTTACCACTTATTATTATATTAGAATTTAGAGGTAATATTTTTCTAATATAACCCTCATAACTATTGAAAAAAATACATTCTAACTTTCCTGTATCATCTTCACATATAACTCTATTAGGTAAATTTCTAATTCTAGGAAAATTATACTTTAAAACTTTTATTGAAATTGTTTGTATCTTACCGACTTGAAGTTCATTTATTTTTCTTAAATCTCCTCTGTCAATAAAATCCCTTGGTAAACTCCATAAAAGGTCAAATACAGTATTGATATTTTTTTTTTTAAATAATTTTGCTGTTTTAATTCCTACTCCATTTATTTTATTGATATCTGATAGTAAGTATTCATAATTAGACATTATTAGTACTTATATATCTATGTTACAAAATAAAGAAGATCTTAAAAATAAAATTATTTATAGGGCATCGTATAGAGGTACTAAAGAAATGGATATATTAATGATAGCTTTTGTAAAATCATTAATAAATACTTTAGATATAGATAATCTTATTGCATTAGATAAATTAGTTAATATGAATGACGAATCTTTAATCTCAATAAAAAAAAAAGAAACGATAATTAACGATAATGATAAAAACTTCAGTTATATAATTAAACGGTTTCAAGATTATTAATTTATGGCGGAGAGACTGGGATTCGAACCCAGGAAAGAGTTGCCCCTTTGCCGGTTTTCAAGACCGGTGCTTTCAACCGCTCAGCCATCTCTCCATGACAAGTATTTATATTAAAAAAAAATATTTCTACAACATAATAAGTTTTTTTCTATATCTTGTTATAATTTAGGTGTAATTGTCCTTATTAATTGGTTTTTCTATGAAAAAATTTAATCAAGGTATACTTCTTAGTAGCTTAGGATCTTTTTGGTGGGGAGTAATAGGTGTTATTTATTTTAGATCTTTAGCATTCGTCGGCCCAGAAGAACTTGTGATTCATAGATGTTTGTGGACCACAATTTTTTTGTTAATAACTTCATTTTTTCTTTTCAAGTTTGAAAAAATTAAAAATGTTTTTAAATCAAAAAAAAAATTTTTAATACTTTTAGTGTCCTCAATTTTAATTCTTACAAACTGGTCGGTATGGATATATGCAGTTACTACTAATCAAATTATTAATGCAAGTTTTGGCTATTTTATAATGCCAATAATGAGTGTTTTTTTTGGTTATTTATTTTTTAAAGAGAGTTTAAATTTAAAGATAATTTTATCAATAATTTTAGTAATAATATCTATCTTTTATATGCTCTATGAATTTAAAAGTATTCCATGGATAGGTTTAACAGTGGCAATTTCTTGGTCTTTATATAATGTTTGTAGAAAATTGATTTTAGTTGATACAGATATTGGTTTACTAGTTGAAAGTTTTTTTATATTTCCATTTGCTTTATTAGCTCTTCTTTATTTATTCACTTTAGGAACAAATAATTTTTCAACAGACAATATTAGTTTAATGTTTTTGCTAATTTTAGCTGGCCCGATAACTGTTATACCTCTATTTTTGTATGTAAAAGGCGTGGAGTTATCTGGTTTAGGGCCCACAGGTATGATATTTTACATAACTCCAACATTTCAATTTTTGTTAGGGTATTTTTATTATGATGAAATTTTTTCTTTTGAAAAGTTTATAAGTTTTATAATTATATGGATAGCTGTGTTAATTTATTTAAATAATTTATATGAAAAAAATTAGATTAATTATTTTTACTTTAATATTTTTGACTGTTGGAAGTCTTCAAGTTAGCTCTAATGAAAATTTTAATATTTGGTTAAATAAATTTAAAATGAAAGCTATTCAAGAGGGAATTTCAAAAAAAACAGTTAATTCAGTAATGGATAAAGCAATATTTTTACCAAAGGTAATAGAGTATGATAGATACCAACCTGAATTTTATGAGGATACAAAGACTTATGTTTCTAAAAGAACCTCAAAAGATAGAGTTAAAAAAGGTATAAAAATTTATAAAAGAAATAAATCTTTAATTAATATTGTTGATGAAGAATTTGATGTAGAAAAAGAATTGCTATTAGCCTTAATGGGTATTGAGACGAATTATGGGACATACCTAGGTAAAATGGATATCATTTCTTCTTTAGCAACTCTAAGTTTTGATAAAAGAAGAAGCGAATTTTTTACATCAGAACTTATTACAGCTTTAAAGCTTATAGATCGAAATAAAATCGATAAAAATATATTGTTTGGTTCTTGGGCAGGTGCTTTTGGAAATTTTCAATTTATGCCTTCAACAATATCAAAATATGCAATTGATTATAATAAAAACACGATTATTGAACTAAAAGCAGTCGATGACTCGTTTGCATCTGCAGCAAATTACATGAAAAGCATTGGATGGAAAAAAAATAAACCTTGTTTTTACAAAGTCGAGTTAACAAAAAATGTTCCAAAAAAATTATTAAATACATCAGCAAGAAATATTAAAAACAAAAAAAAATATAAATATTTAAAAAAATATTTAAAATTTAATAATAATTTTATAGATGATAATGAAGTCGTTGCTATAGTAACACCCGATACTGATATTATAGAAAGTAATAGCAAATTATCACCGGCTTACTTAATATTTTCAAATTATGAAAAAATATTAACCTGGAATAGATCTTTGAGATTCGCAATTGCTGTTTGTACACTTAAAAATGAGTTTTTAAATGAATTATAAAATTTTATTTATTTTATTATTATTTATTTTATCAGCTTGTAAAATTGACACCATTAATTCCAGTAAAATTAAATATAATCAAAATAAATATGAAAATAAAGGTTTTGCCCTTATTTATTCAGATGAATTGTTAAAAAAAAAAATTATAAAAAAAAAAATTGATGATAGAAGCTTGTCTATTTATCATGATTATTTAAATAGAGGCACGAAAGTCAAAATAACAAATTTAATTAATAAAAAAAGCTTAGTCGCACAGGTAGACAAAAAAATTAAAAATATTAATTTTTATAATTCTGTACTATCTAAAAGAATTTTCACAGAGTTAGAAATTGATATAAGTCAACCTTATGTTGAAATTGTAGAAATTAAAAATAATTCTGTTTTTATTGCAAAAAAAACAAAAACATTTGATGAGGAAAAAAAAGTTGCTAATAAAGCACCCGTTGAAGAAATAAGTATTAAAAATTTAAATTCAAATACAAAAAGCAAAAGCAAACCTGGATTAAATAAACCTTTCTTGTTCTCTATTAAAATAGCTGACTTTTATTTTGAGGAAAATGCAATAAATTTAAAAGATAGAATAATAAGTGAAACTTTAATAAAAAATGTAAAGATTTTAAAAAAAACAAAAAATAAACATAGAGTTTATATCGGTCCTTACAGAAATATTAACTCTCTACAAAACAAGTTTTATAGTATAAATAATTTAGGATTTGAAAATATAGAAATTTTAAGACATGAAGATATTTAAAAAAATTACAATATATATTTTGCTCTTTTATTTATTTACAATAACCAAAGTATTTGCGGCCTTTGATATAAAAGCAAGGACCGCAATATTACAAGATTATTTATCTGGTGAAATTTTATTTGAGAAAGACATTACTAGATCAATATATCCAGCATCAATGACAAAAATTATGACAAGTATTGTTGTATTTGATTTACTTAAAGCCGGTGATCTTAGTCTTGATGATAAAATTATGATATCTGAAAATGCTTGGAGGTTATCTCAATCGGGCTATTCATCAATGTTTATTATGGTTGGAGACGAAGTTACAGTTGAAAATTTACTTAAAGGAATAATTGTAGCATCTGGCAATGACGCCTGTGTTGCTCTTGCCGAAGGAGTTGCTGGCACAGAGGAAGAATTCGCTATGTTAATGAATACTAAAGCTGCTGAAATTGGAATGGAAAATACAAATTTTACAAATTCTTCGGGTATTAATGATCCAGATAATTATTCTACAGTTGAGGACATTTTGAAAATGTCAAATTATCTAATTAAGAACTATCCTAACTATTATAATTATTTTAAAGAGAAAGAGTTTACTTGGGATAGGACAGGAGGTGAACCAATTACACAAGGTAATAGAAATCCATTATTGTATAAAAATTTTGGTGCTGATGGAATTAAAACAGGTTATTTAGCAGTTGAGAAATATTCTTTAGCTAGTTCAATAAAAAGAGGAAAAAGAAGATTGATAGCTGTCGGTAGTGGATTTGAAACTAAAAACTCAAGATCAAAACAATCATCTAAACTTTTAACTTGGGGATTGACAAACTTTGATACAATTAAAATAGCAGAAAAAAATAAAAATTTTGTTGAATTGGATGTTTGGTTAGGAAAGAAAAAAACTGTAAAAGGATATATTAAAAAAGATTTGTATAAGACTATACCTAAAGCTAGAAAAAAATATTTAAAAGCTGTTGTAATTTATCAAGGTCCTATATTAGCTCCAGTTCAAAAAGATCAAAAGGTAGCAAAACTTAAATTAAGTTATAAAGATGAGATTTTAGATGAACTAGACATATTCGCAATTGAAGAAGTTAAAAAAGTTAACATTTTTTCAGGACTTATTAAATCAATAAATTATCTCATCTGGGGTGATGTATAAAAAAATTATTGTATTTGAAGGTGTTGATGGAACTGGTAAAAGTTACCACATAAATCAAGTTGCAAAATTTCTAAAATCGAAAAAAATTAAATTTATTAAATTTAGGGAACCAGGTGGGTCGTCTAATTCTGAAATTATAAGAAAAATTATCTTAAAAAATAATTCTTCTTTATCAAAGGAGTCAGATTTATTGTTGTATCTAGCAGCTAGAAAAGAAAATTACGATAAACTAATTAAACCAAATCTAAAAAAAAAAATTATTTTAATTGATAGATTTGTAGACTCCACATTGGCATATCAACACTATGGTTTTAATATTAACGAAAAAAAAATTAAATATTTAAATAACTTTGTTATAGGTAATTTAAAAGCAGATTATACTTTTTTACATATCTTACCTCATAAACTTCTTGCAAAACGTATTGGAGGAAAAAAGAATAAATATGATAATTATTCTAAAAAATTTTATGAAAAAGTACAAAATGGATTTATTAAAATATTAGGAAAAAATAAGCATAAAATGATTATAAAAGCGGATTTAACAAAAAAATTTAATGAAGAAAAAATAATTAATCAAATTAAGAAACTTCTAAAAATTAAATGACCAAACCAAACCAACAAACAAAGCTATTTGCACATTATGATGTTTTTAATGAACTGGTTAACTTATATTTAAACAAAAATTTACCCAATAAAATTATTTTGTCTGGATATAAAGGTATTGGTAAATCAACTCTTGCTTATCATCTCACTAATTACATTTTGTCTCAAAATGAGGAATTCAATTACAACTTAAAAAGGAGGGAAATAGATAAAAAAAATAAAACTTTTAATTTGATTGCTTCAAATACCCATATCAATTTTTTTTTAATTTCTTTGAGCGAAGGTAAAAAAAATATAGAAATACTTCAAGTAAGAGAATTATTAAATTATCTGACAAAAACATCTTTTGATAACCTTCCTAAAATTATCATAATAGATGATTGTGAATATTTAAATAAAAATTCCTCAAACTCGTTACTTAAAGTTTTAGAAGAGCCTCCAGAAAATGTTTATTTTTTCTTAATTCATAATTCACAAAGAAATATTCTAGAAACTATTAAATCAAGATGTATTGAATTTAAAATTTTTCTAGATCAAGAAAGCAAAAAAAAAATAATTAACAATATTACTCAGTCTAATTATGACATTTTTCACAGTGATTTTAAAAATAATTATTTTTTACCAAAATTTTATTTAGATTATTTTGAATATTGTGAGATGAATGAATTAGATATATCGAAAACTGATATAAATTTATTATTGGAAAATATTTTTATAAAAAAAAATTACAAAAGAAATTCTTTTGTTAATGATTATTTATTTTTTTTAATTCAAAATTTTTTTTATATAAAATTCAAAACAACAAAAAATAAAGATAATTATTATGACTTATTTTCTTATTTTATAAAAAGATTCGACGATTTAATTAAATATAATTTAGATTTTGATAGTTTCATAATTGAATTTAAAAATAAGGTTTTTAATGAAAAATAATTACTATATAACAACACCTATTTATTATCCATCAGCCAAACCTCATATGGGTCATGCTTACTCTAGTATAGTTGCTGATTTTTTTGCTAGATTTAAAAAAATTAATGGTTTTAAAGTTTATTTTCTAACAGGCACTGATGAACATGGACAAAAAATTGAAAAAGCATCTATAGATGCAAAAATGGATACTTTAGAATTTTGTAATAAAATAAGCAAAACTTTTAAAGATCTTTCATTGAAACTTAACCTATCAAATAATGATTTTATTAGGACTACTGAAGAAAGGCACAAATTATCAGTTGAAAAGTTGTGGAAAATTTTAGAAAAAAAAAATGAAATTTATTTGTCAAAATATTCGGGATGGTATTCAGTATCTGATGAAGCATTTTATTCTGATGATGAAATTATCGAAAAAGATAATGAAAAAGTCTCAAAAATTTCTGGTTCAAAAGTTGAATGGGTAGAGGAGGAGTCATTTTTTTTTAAATTGTCAAAATGGCAAAATACTCTTCTTGACTATTATGAAAAAAATCCTGAATTTATTAGGCCAGAAAGCAGAAGGAATGAAGTTGTTAGTTTTGTTAAAGGTGGTTTAAAGGATTTATCTATAAGCCGAAAATCATTAAAGTGGGGTATTAAAGTCCCATCAAATAATGATCATGTTATTTATGTTTGGTTAGACGCATTAACCAATTATTTAAGCGCATTAGATTTTAAATCAGAAGATAATGATATTTATAAAAATTTCTGGCCTGCTAATTTACATTTAATTGGAAAAGATATAATCAGATTTCATGCTGTGTACTGGCCAGCTTTTCTTCTAGCAGCTAATATTTCATTACCAAAAACTATATATGGTCATGGATGGATATTATCTAATGATGAAAAAATGTCTAAATCAAAAGGTAATATTTTAGATCCTTTAGAAATTATTGATAAATATGGTTTAGATCCTTTAAGATTTTATTTACTTAAAGAAGTTTCATTTGGTAATGATGGAAACATTTCTAAAGAAAAACTAGAAAATTGTATTAATAGCGATCTTGCTAATAATTATGGTAATCTTTGCCAGAGAGTAATTTCTTTCACTGAAAAAAATTTTGATCTAAATATTCCTGATGAAATTAATCTTATGGATCAAGATAAACTTATATTAGGTAAATTTAATAAAAATTTTGATATATTAGTAAATTCTATAGACAAGCAAGATATAAATTTTTATGTAAAATTTTTGATGGATACATTATTTTCATCTAATAAATATTTTAATGATGAAGCACCGTGGAATAAAAAAGATGATAAGACAAGACTAAATACAATAGTTTATGTAAGTTTAGAACTTATTAGAAGAATATCAATAATTATATATCCTATTATGCCAAAATCCTCTTTAAATGCTTTGAAAATTTTTAATATAAAAGAAAATGAAATTGATTTTAAATCAATTAAGGACGATAATTTTCTTAAAAATATTAAAAAAATTAATAAAATCGGTATATTATTTAATAAAATTACAAATGATTGACTCTCATTGCCATTTAGACAGAGTACCATTAATAAATAATTTAAACGAAGTTATTGAGAGATGCAAAACAGTTGGAATTAAAAAAATTCTAACTATATGCACAACTAATAATAATTTTAATAAAATTCTAGATATAGTTAAAATAGATAAAATAATATATGGTACTTTTGGAATTCATCCTCACGAAACGAATTCAAATGAAGCATCAACTGAAGAAATTATAAATAATGTTAAAAAAAGTGAAAAAATAATAGGAGTTGGTGAAACAGGTTTAGACTTTTTTTATAATAACTCTGATCGAAATAAACAAATAGAAAGTTTTGAAAAACACATATTAGCTTCAATTTATCTTGATATTCCTATAATAGTACATTCAAGAAGTGCTGAGAAAGAAACTTTTGACATATTAAATAAATACAAAAATAAAAATCCTAAAATTTTAATGCATTGTTTTACTGGTTCGTATGAATTTGCAAAAAAAATGATGGATCTTGATGCATATTTTTCTGCTAGTGGAATTATTACTTTTAAAAAAAGCAATGAATTAAACGAGACATTTAAAAAAATTCCTAACAATAGACTATTAATAGAGACGGATAGCCCCTTTTTAGCCCCTGTTCCTATGAGGGGTAAACAAAATGAACCCAGTTTTCTAAAATACACTCTTCTACACTTGTCTAAAATTAAAAACCTCAACTCTAGTGATATAGACAAATTAACTTCAGAAAACTTTGAAAATTTATTTAATATCAGCCGATGAATTTAAAATTTATTATTTTAGGTTGTGGAAGTTCATTAGGCGTACCAAGGATAGATGGTAATTACGGAGATTGTGATCCAAAAAATCCTAAAAATTTTAGGACAAGATGCTGTGCTTTAATTAAATCCAAAAATAAAAATGTATTGATTGACACATCACCTGATTTAAAAAATCAATTAATTAAAAATAAAATTAAAAATATTCATAAGGTTTTTTATACTCATTATCATGCTGATCAGACGCATGGTATTAATGAGTTAAGATTATTTTTTCTTAAAAATAGAGGACCAATAGATATTTATACAGATTTAAGTACTAAAAAATATTTAAAAAAATCTTTTAATTACTGTTTCACAAAAACAAGCGAATACCCTCCAATTTTAAAGATTAATAAACTTAAAAATATGCATAGTTATAAAGATGCTAATACTTCTGTTAATCTAAAGTGTTTTAAAGTAAAACACGGAAATATTGATAGCATCTGCTACATTATTAATAAAAAATTAGCTTATGCGAGTGACATCAGTGATATTTATAAAAAAGATTTGAAGCATTTCAAAAATCTAAAATATTTAGTTATAGATTGTTTACAATACGATCCTCATCCTTCACATTTTTGTTTAAAAGATGTTATAAATTTAGTTAAAAAAGTTAAACCAAAAAAAACTATACTAACAAATCTTAATAGCAGGATTGATTATAATGAGGTAAAAAAAAAATTACCCAAACATATTATTCCAGCATTTGATGGTTTAACTCTTAATTTCTAATAGTTGCTCTAATTTTTTCAAAATTTTATTAGAATTAGGTTTAGTAAATGATGAATAGGTCTCTTCAATTTTTCCATCTTTATTAATTAATATTTTGTGGAAATTCCATTTGGGTACCGCTGATGAACCATAGTTCTTTTTCGCCCACTTAAAAATTTCATGTGCATCATCGCCTTTAACATCATATATTGAAGTAATAGGAAAATTTATATTAAAGTTTACTTCACAAAATTCTTTAATTTCTTCTTCATTATCTTTCTCTTGATTAAAAGTTTTAGATGGTACTGCAATAACCAATAATCCATTATTCTTATATTTATCCCATATATTTTGCATTTCTTGATATTGATTAGTAAAACCACAATAACTTGCAGTGTTAACTAATAATATTGCTTTTTTATTTTTAAAATCAGAAAAATTTATTAAATCACCATTTATAGATTTCATAGAAAAATCAAAAAATGTTTTTTCGTAATTAGAATTACTTTTTGTTGTAAAAAAAAACATACTTAAAATTAATATTATATAACAGAAAAATTTATTTTTTCTCATTTGCGTGGAGCAAATAATATCAAAAAATATCCGAACAAAGTTGATAATAATGACCCACCTAAGACACCTATTTTAACACCATCCATATAATTCATGTTCTCGACAAAGGCTAAGTTTCCTACAAATAAACTCATTGTAAAACCAATTCCTGTTAAAACACCTACTCCATAAAAATTTATCCAATTAGCATTTGTCGGCATTTGTGCAATTTTAAACTTAATAGATAAATAGGAAAATATGAAAACCCCAAATTGTTTTCCAACAAACAATCCAAGTAAAATACCTAAAGGCACCTTAGAAGCAAAAGATGATAATGAAAGTCCTTCTAACGACACACCTGCGTTTGCAAATGCAAATAACGGCATAATACCAAATGCAACATAAGGACTTATTGCGTGTTCAATTTTTATAAGCATAGAATGTTCTTTTGGTTTTTTTCTGTGTGGAATTGTTGATGCTAAAAGAACACCAGCAATTGTTGCATGTATCCCTGATTGATGAGTAAAATCCCACATAAATATTCCTATTAGTAAATATGGTAAAAATTTTTTAATATTAAATTTGTTAAGAATTAACAAAGCTAAGAATGCTAAGATTATTAAACCTAAATAAATTATATTTAAATCACCTGAATAAAAAAAGGCGATTATAATTATAGCTCCTAAATCATCAATAATAGCCAAAGCGGTTAAAAAAACTTTTAGCGATATAGGAACTCTAGATCCAAGCAAGGATAGTACTCCTAATGAAAAAGCAATGTCTGTGGCTGATGGAATTGCCCATCCTCTTAGAGTTTCAGTATCTCCATAATTAATGTAAACATATACCAATGCAGGAACCAACATTCCACCAATTGCACCTACAATTGGAAGCATTGCTTGCTTTAAATTTGATAATTCACCCTCAATAAATTCTCTTTTAATTTCTAGTGTAACAAAGAAAAAAAAAACTGCCATTAATGCATCATTAATCCAATGTAAAACAGAAAGTTTAATTCCATACTTATTTATTCCGATAAAAATATATTTTTCTAAAGTACCAAAATACATTTCTGACAAATTAGAATTACTAATAATTAAAGCTAAAATTGCACTAATTAATAAGACTAATCCACTTGCAGCTTCTAATTTAAAAAACCATTTAAATGGTGAAGATAAATATTTTAACATTTTATTTTAATAAATCAGTTATAAATAATTTAATATCGATCAATGATTGATATAAATTATTTAAGTAAAAATCAATATTAGGTATAAGAAATTTAATACTGTTTTTAAATGTATCTATAAGCAAAACAAGAGCAATAATAGATATACATCCAACTATTAATAATTTAAAAAATTTCTTATAATTTATAGTCTTTACAATTAGGCTTCTGTTTCTACTTAATGAATTTTTTTTACTTTTATTAATTGTAGAAATATTTTCATTATTATCATCTTTCTCTAAGATAAGATTGCTTTCTAAATTTTTTTCTTTTTCAATTTTGTAAAACCATTTATGTCCGCATGAACCACATTTTAAAAATCTACCATCTTTTGGTATTTTATTTTCATCTACATTGTATTTTTTTTCACCACAAGGACATGTAATAATCATAACTCCTTATATATCAGATTTTTATTAAAATTCTTTTAATTTTGATCGCTTTATCCTTTGAAAATTGCTTTATCTACTGTAATAGTATTTAAATTCGGGGCGTAGCGCAGCCTGGTAGCGCATCTGGTTTGGGACCAGAGGGTCGTAGGTTCAAATCCTACCGCCCCGACCATTTTATGAAAGTAAAAGCAAAAATTTATAAACCTACAAAAACTGCTACTCAATCTGGCTATGGCAAGACAAAAAAATGGGTTTTAGAGTATTTAGCAGACGATAACTCTATTAATCCTTTAATGGGTTGGTCAAGTTCCTCTAATACTATGTCAGAAGTAAAGCTTTATTTTGATAGTAAAGATCAAGCTGTGGAATATGCGAATAAAAATAACATTGAATTTATGATTATTGATAATAATAAAAGGTCTGTAGTAAAAAAATCTTATACAGATAATTTTTTGGAATAATGTTTAAATTTTTTACAAATAAAAATTGGTATCCTTGGAGCATATTTGGATCAATAGTAATACTTGTTTCTACATGGTATCAAGTGCAGCTTGATGTCATGATTAATCAATGGTTTGGTGAGTTCTATGATACCCTGCAAAAAGCATTAACAACTCCAAACTCAGTGTCTGAAAAAGAATTTATATCTTATCTTCTTACATTTGCAAAAATAGCTGGAGTTTGGATGGTACTCTCTGTTGCCACAGATTATTTTACTAGTCATTGGACTTTTAGATGGAGAACAGCAATGGCAGATTACTATCATGAAAATTGGACAAAGGCTCGTTTAACTGAAGGAGCATCACAGAGAGTTCAAGAGGATACACTTAAATTTGCAAGAATTATGGAAGGTTTAGGAGTTGAATTATTAAGAAGTTTAATGACATTAATTGCTTTTTTACCAATTTTATGGGGATTATCTAAGCAGATCACTGCACTTCCTTTTATTGGTGAAGTAAATCATGCTTTAGTTTGGGTTGCTGTATTATCTGCTTTAGGAGGAACGGTTTTGTTAGCTGCTGTAGGTTTTAAACTTCCAGGGATAGAATATGACATACAAAAAGAAGAAGCTGCATACAGGAAAGAATTAGTTTTAGGTGAGGAAAGTTTAGGTAGAGCAGGACATGAAAGCGTAAATTTTCTTTATGGCAACGTTAGAAAAATACATTTTAAAATGTACTTTCATTATTTGTATTTTAATGCTGTAAAATGGAGTTACTTACAAGGAATGGTAATAGTGCCTTACTTAGCTCTAGCTCCAACTATTGTTACAGGAGCAATAACCCTAGGTTTTGTTCAACAAATTGCAAGAGCATTTAATAAAGTTGAAAATTCATTACAGTATTTAGTTAGAAGTTGGCCGATAATAGTAGAACTCATATCTGTGCATAGAAGATTATCAGAATTTGAAAAAAAACTAGAATTGTCTAAAGTCGAAGCTAATATTTAATGGTGATAAAAAAGGAATATTTAGAAGACTTTGTTTCTGTAACTCAACATGCTGCAATAGCTACTTACCCTTATATAGGAAAAAATAATAAAAAAGCAGCCGACAAATCAGCAACGGACTCAATGAGACAAAAATTAAATGAAATTAGTATGAAGGGCAGGGTAGTTATAGGTGAGGGTGAGATAGATGAAGCACCTATGTTATATATTGGAGAGATTATAGGCAATCAGAGAGGCGATGATATTGACATAGCCGTAGATCCAGTCGAAGGTACAAATTTTGTTGCAAAAAATATGCGAGGATCAATTTCAGTTATAGCAGCTGCTAATAAAAATAACCTATTTAATGCCCCAGAAACATATATGGAAAAAATCGCATTTGGAAGTCATATTGATCCTGGTGTGGTTGATTTAGATTACTCATTTAAAAAAAATATAGAAAATTTAGCAGATTTTAATAATAAAAATATTGAGGATTTAAGAATTTGTATATTAGACAGACCAAGGCACAAAAAAATTATAGACGAAGCGAGACATAAAAAAATCAAAATAAATTTAATTACTGATGGGGATGTTACAGGTGCTATATTGGTATCCGATAAAAAATTTAATGTCGATCTTTTTCTTGGTATTGGTGGTGGACCTGAAGGTGTATTAGCAGCCTGCGCTTTAGATTCAATGAACTGTGGTTTTCAAGGAAGATTGTTGTTTGAGGATGACAAAATTATTGAGAGAGCAAATAAAATGGGAATTAACGATTTGAATAAAAAATATAATATTAATGATATAGTTAAAGGGGATAGTATTTTTTGTGCCACAGGTATTACGGACGGAGACATCACAAGAGGTGTTAAGATAATTAATGACGAATATATAACCGATACCTTTGTAACACACAAAAGTCAAAAAATTAAAAAAAATATAAGCAGAAACTTCAATAAATCTGTATGATTTCTGTTTCTGGAAAAAAATGGAATAATATACAAACCGATTTTAGAAAAGCTAAAAAATTATCTTTAGACAAAAAAATTTCTTTAAATTTATCTAGTTTTTTTATTAATAGAAAATTTACAAATGAGGAAATTTTTTATTCTATAAATTTACCAAAAATAGAAAATATCTTTAACAAAAACCTCGATTTTATTGAAGGTTATAATTTACTAAAAAAAATAATTAATAATAAAGATTTAACTCTAATATTTGGAGATTATGATGTAGATGGAATTACTTCTACTGCAATTTTAATTAATTTCTTTAAAGACATAAATCATCCTAATTATTATATTTTACCTGACAGGTTTGTTGATGGATATGGTCCTAATTTAAGTTTAATTAAAAAAAAATTAAAAAAGAATACAAAAGCAGCGATATTTGTTGATTGTGGAACCAATTCAAATGAAGTAATCGATTATCTTTTAAAAAAAAATATAAAGACATTAGTTATCGATCATCATCAAATTAATAAAAATGTATCTAAAAAAATAGTGTTGATAAACCCAATGAAAAATACGAAAAAATATTTTAATTTGAATTTATCTGCATCAACACTAACATTTATTCTTGTTTCAATGTTTAAATATTTAGATATAAAATTAGAAAAATTTCTTTTATTATCATTATTAGGTAGTGTATGCGATGTAATGCCAATGAGAGGTATAAATAGATATATAGCTAAATGTGCTTTTGATAAAATTAACAAAAGCAGCAATGCTGGATTAAATGTTTTAATTGAAAATTTAAATTTAAAAAAGAAAATAGATTATAAAGATTTAATTTTTTTAATTGGCCCAATCTTAAATTCCGCTGGGAGAATATCAACTGCTAATATTTCAGTAGAATTATTGACTTTAGATAATAAAAAAAAAATACTGATAACTTTAAAAAAGTTAATGTTTATAAATAACAAAAGAAAAGAAATTGAAAGTAGAAACTTTAAGTTTATAGATACAAAAAAATATTACAACAATCACAATATAATTTTTGAATATAATAAAAATTTTCATGAAGGAATTATTGGAATCCTAGCTGGAAAATTAAAAGAAAAGTTTAATAGACCAGCTTTTGTCATTACTCATTCAAATAATATTTTAAAAGGATCAGCTAGATCAGATTCAAATTTTAAATTAAATAATATAATATCCAAATTATTAAATCTTAAAATCATTGAAAAAGGTGGCGGTCATGAACAAGCAGCTGGATTTACATTAAAAATTAAAAATTTATCAATATTAAAAAAAATTCTAACAGATGAGTTTAGTAAAAACAAAATAAATAAAGCATACTTTTATGATTTAAAACATCAAATTTCTTTTAGTAAATCTGATTTTATTAATGATTTAAAACTACTGGAGCCATTTGGTAGTGGAAATTCTGAACCTTTGCTATTATTTGAAAATTTAAAAATTATTAAAACCTTCGTAATTAAAAATAAACATATTAAAAACATATTAAAAAACCTTAATGGTAGGCAAATACAATCGATCGCATTTGACGCAGTTAACACAGATATAGGAATGCACCTTATGAATTACAAAAAAAATATTACTTTAGTGGGTCATATTAATGAAATAATTTGGAATGGTAAAAAATTTTATCAAATTAATATTAAAGATTTGATAATTTAATTTATTAAAACTTGATTAATTTTTTTTTATACAATAAAAGGTTTGAATTTGGTCCCTTCGTCTATCGGTTAGGACACATGGTTTTCATCCATGAAAGAGGGGTTCGATTCCCCTAGGGACCGCCACTAGTTGCTAAATACATTAACACTTATTTAAATAATTATGCCGAAAATTTCTCTCTGGGCACACTGTGGGCACACTGATATAATTAAAATATGGAAGCTGCTGGATTTCTTATGCTAATTACATTATTTGGTGTTTCAATTTATGATTTTAATATTTTGAAAAAATCAAAGGTTAAAATTTCTAAATGTTTTTCAGGTGCTTTCTTCACTTTATTTATAAACATTGTAATTTTCATAATTGCAATGGCTTTAGAGCAAGTTATTTATGGATACACCAAAGATCACTGGGTTATCATTGGAATGATATTAATAGGTGCATTTAATTATTTTAGATTTAAAGGCAGAAAATTAAGATGAAAAAACTTTTAGGGATCACGATTTTAATATGTTTAATTATTAGTCCCTCGTATTCAAAAATTATTAAATTAAAAAAATGTCATAAAGGTGATGGTTTTGATAAGAGTATGTTTGATAAATGGTATTATACAATTGATACAGATAAAGAAACTGCAAGTATGGTTGTTGAGTATAATAGTAAATACGTAAAAAAACAAAACAACAAAATGAAACAGCAAGGTCGAAAATTTAGACTACCAGAGATAAGAATTTTAGATTTTGATGTAATGTTTGTAGATAGTAATTTTGCTAAATTAAAATCACAAGTTACTGGTAATGATCTTTTAGTAAACTTTAAAGAAGAAACGGTTGCATTCAAAAATTCAAAAACTTACTGTAAGTAATGACAGACACAATGATATAATTATGTTTTTATTTATAACGGTGATATTTATGCAATCATTAGGACTGCTTTGTTTAATTTTTGCAGTCGAATGTTTAAAAGACCCTTCAAAAAAAAATAAGCTAGCAACTAGCAAATTAGGAAATATTCTTTGGGGAATTTTTAATTTGATAGCTGGTTTTTTTTTAATTTGGATGTTTGGATACTTTATTATTTTTTCAGAGTTTCCAACTGGGGAAAATATTTCATTTTGGACAATACCTATTTCTTTAATAATAGTGTCTTATGTCTATTTTTATTTTCCAAACACTAAACTCTACAAAAACCGTGGTAAGGCTAAGCAACCAATTGAAGATGGGATTAATCTTTTTTTCAGATTAATTGGTCAAGGAATAATGCTTATAGGTGCTGGACATATTGTTTATGCAATTTATGTTTGGCTAAAAATTGGTATTTGGAAAACTATATCCTTAGGTGATTGGGGAGTCACGATTTTTACATTAGGTGATTATGGTAGGTTTGATACTGGTTGGTGGGCATTAAACAAGATACTAAATTATATTATTCTAGACTCAAGTGCAGCTCTTCCAATAATTGCAATAGGTTTTATAATTTATGTGGCTGCAAGTGATTAATCGTGGGCACACTCTGGGCACACTTGATTCTAATTTTTTGATTTTGAAGACGAAAAAAGTTATAAAATACAATGTTCATGATTCATGAAAGAGGGGTTCGATTCCCCTAGGGACCGCCAATATGACTTATTTTGTATATTTAATCGTAAATATAAATAAAAAGGCAGCACAAGTAGTATCATACGTTGGTTATACAAATAACTTAAAAAAAAGACTATTGTTACATAATGTTTCAAAAGGTGCTAAATTTACTAAAGGTAAAAATTGGAAATTGGCCTATTCAAAAAAATACAAAAATAAAAGTATTGCCTTAAAAGAGGAATATAAATTAAAAAAAAATTTTAAATTAAGAAATGAAATAAAAAAGAGATTTTTAAAAAATGAAAATATCAGTTTTACTGCCTTATAAAGAAAATTTTTCTCCAAATAATGCTGGTGCAGTATCTCTATTTGTTAAACATACTATAGAAAATAGTAAATTTTTTGAAAACTCCTATGTTTTCGGTAATATGCAAAAACAAAAACCCTTTTTAAAAAATTACATTAACATAGAATTAAAAAAATCTTTGATTCAAAGCAATAGTAAAAACTATGTTGCTAATTTTTTAAAAAAAGAAAAAAATATAAATTCAGATATTATAGAAATACATAATAGACCTAATTACATAAAATACTTGGAAAAAATACAAAATAAAAAATTGATTTTATATTTTCACAACGATCCTCTCTCTATGAATGGCTCTAAATCTACTAATGATAGAATTTATCTATTAAATAAAATTGATAAAATATTGTTTAATAGTGAATGGTCTCAGGAAAGATTTTTTATTGGTATAGATAACAAAAATTTACTGAAACAAAAAACATCAATTTGTTATCAGTCAACCGGCAGAGTCAAAATCAATTTTAAAAATAAAAAAAAGTTGATTTCTTTTATTGGAAAACTAAACAGTGCTAAAGGATATGATATTTTTGGAAAAACTATAATTAAAATTTTAAATAAACATAGTGACTGGAAAGGTATTGTAATAGGAGAAGAGCCTCGAGAAAAATTAAATTTTGAACATAAAAATTTAAATGTTAGAGGTTATACTAAACACGAAGATGTGCTAAATATATTAAATAAAGTTAGTATATCAGTAGTATGCTCTAGATGGGAAGAGCCTTTTGGTAGAACTAGTTTAGAGGCTGCTAGTAGAGGATGTGCAGTAATTATAAGTAATAGGGGAGGTCTACCTGAAACTGCAAAAAATGCTATCATCCTTAAATCCTTAAACACAAATGATCTTTATGAACATATTGAAGATTTAATTTTGAATCATAATAAATTAAAAAAATTTCAAATTTTAAATTATAAAAATTTTAAATTTGACCATAATTATATTTCTAATATTATTGATAAAATTAGGAGTGCATTTATTGTTAATAATACATTAATAATAAAAAAAGAAAGATCTTTTAAGATAATGCATATTACAAATTTTAACGAAAGATTTGATGGAAGATTACATTATAATACAGGTAGAAGATTAAATAATGGTTTTATAAGAAATGGCCATAACGTTTTATCAATTAGTGATAGAGATATAATCCACAATAATAAAAGTATAAAAGATATGTCTGGAAGAATTACTTTACAAAAAAAAATTGTTGATACTTTTAAAAATTTTAAACCAGATATTGTTATTTTAGGACACGCTGACAGAGTTAAAAATGACACATTGCAGATCATGAAGGAGATCAATTCTTCAACAAAGTTTTCTCAATGGTTTTTAGATCCTTTATCAAAGTATGGACCTGACCATGAAAATAATACTAGAAGAATATTAGATAAAGTTAAATTACTAGATAATACTTTTTTAACCACTGATCCTTCAGCACTACAGATTAAAATACCAAATTCATTTTTTATGCCAAATCCTGCAGATAAATCATTTGAGGTTCTTAATAATTATAACAAAAATTGCGCTTATGATGTTTTTTTTGCAATGAGCCATGGTGTTCATAGAGGTCAATTAAAAAGTGGAAAAGGTGATGATAGAGAAAACTTTATTAATAAACTTATAAAACTTAATAAAAATATAAAGTTTGATGTTTATGGAATGAATAATGTTCAACCAATATGGGCAGATCAATTTATTAAAAAAATTTCAAATTCTTATATGGGTTTAAATTTAAGTAGAGGCAAACCAATAAAATATTACAGCAGTGATCGTATAGTTCAATTAGTTGGTAATGGACTTTTAACATTTATTGATAAAAACACCTATTTGAGTGATTTTTTTACAAGTGATGAACTTATTTTTTACAAAAATTTATCTGATCTAAGTTATAAACTAAATAAATATAAAAAAGATAAAAAAAAGGGGAAGCAAATAGCACGACAAGGAAAAATAAAATATCTTAAATATTTTAATTCTGACATAGTATCAGAATATATTTTGTCCAAATCATTTGATTTTAAATTAAAAAAACAGGTCATTTGGTCTTAAATGTTTTCAATTATTATTCCCACATTAAATAATATAAATTATTTAAAATTATGTTTGGATAGTTTGAGTAAAAATTCTTCTTTAAATAATGAGATTTTAGTTCATGTGAGTATAGGTAATGATGGTACTACTGATTATTTAAAACAAAAAAAGATAAACTATACATTTACTGATTATAACGCTGGTATTTGTGAAGGTGTCAATACTGCAGCAAAAAAAAGTAAAATGGATTATATTTTATATGCCCATGATGATTTTTATTTTTGTCCGAATTGGGATGTAATACTTAAAAATGAAATTTACTCTATTGGCCATGATAGATTTTATTTATCTGGGACAATGATAAATAACGGACAAATATCTTTTGATTGTGGACAAACATACCTAGATTTTAATGAAGAAAAATTTCTAACAAATTACAAAAAATATAATTTTTACGATTTTCAAGGATCTACTTGGGCACCACATGTAATTCATAAAAAATTATGGAACGATATAGGTGGTTTTAGTTTAGAATTTTGGCCAGGAGCAGCTTCAGATCCAGATTTGAATATGAAGCTCTGGAAAAAAGGTGTAAGAATTTTTAAAGGTATTAATGATTTTAAAGTATACCATTTTGGTTCTGTTGTGACTCGTAAGTCTGAAAAAAATGATAAGAATAAAATCTGGTCTGGTACAAAAGGATCTAAAATCTTTTTATTAAAATGGGGCATTTCTTATAAATTTTTTAAGAAATATTTTCTAAAATCTAACACAAAATATATAGGCGAACTTCCTATAAAACCAAATTATACATTAAGTTTTCTTATAGATTTTGTTATCTGTAAATTATATTATTTTTATTTGAAATATATTTATTCTTATTTTGATAAAAAAGCATAAGTTATGTATGTAGTATATTTTTCTTTCTAAATTTATGTTTTATGAAAGCGATAATTTATAATCTTTTAGCTTGGGTTATATTGCCTATAATGGATGGATTTGCTAAATATTTAAGCTCAGATCTTCCAGTTCTTCAAATAACTTGGGCTAGATATTTTTTCACTGTTGTATTTACCTTTCCTTTAATGTTTTTTTTCTTTAAAAAGTATTTAGTTTGGACTGACAAACCAAAATTACAATTAATCAGAGGTTTGATTTTATTAACTGCGAACATAAGTTTTTTTTACTCAATTTCAGTTATTTCACTTCCTAAGGCATTAACACTTGCATTTGTGGCTCCACTGGTTGTAACTTCTTTTTCTCCTATTTTCTTGGGTGAGTCTGTAGGCTACAGAAGATGGACAGCAGTAATTATTGGTTTTATAGGATCTCTAGTTGTCATTAAACCAGGTTTTGTAGAAATAAATCTAGCAAGTTTAGCAGCACTTGGAACTGGTATTATGTATGGTTTTTATTTAATAATTACTCGTAGGCTTAGTACTTCAGATAACCCATTGTTAACTTTATTATTTACAGGTGTAGTAGGGGCCATTATCTCTACAACATTCATGCCTTTTGTTTGGGTTTCTCCAACTTTTAATCAATGGTCTATAATGACAGCTATCGGTTTATTAGCTTGCATAGGTCATCTTTTTATTATTTTATCTTTGAAATTTGCTGATGCATCCAAATTAGCACCATTTAGTTATTTTGAGATCGTAACTAATATCATTATTGCTTATTATTTCTTTGGTGATTTTCCAGATAGTTGGACTTTTTTAGGCTTGTTTATCATAGTTTTTAGTGGAATATATATCTCTAGAAGAGAGAATATTGTTAAGAAAATTAAAATATAGGTAAACTTAGTTTACTAAATATTTGAGTTTTACTTTAATAGTATAATATAAACTATTGATTTTATTGAATTTATTATCTTATTATAATTCGATAAAATAATATAAAATTAATTAAGTAAAAATACTAAATTTAATTGTGTTATTTACTAATATCATAAAAACATTGAAATATAGGACTTTTTAAACAAAAAAAACGCTTCCAAACCATAAAATAGAGTTTTCTGAAAGTGTTTATATTGTTAAATAGTAGAGGGATGCAGTATATGAATATGCCATTTAAACGAACACAGAAGGGTCAAATTTAAGCAAATTGTTTTATATGGTACAACTAAAGGGTGAAATATAATAATTTCTTTTAATAATAGAAAATTGATCAATAATTGTTGATTTTATTAGCTTTTTTAATCGTTATATCAACTAAAAAAGGTTAAATTTGAACTTTTTCAGACCTCAATAAGCTTACTTTTTTTTTTGCCCCACCTCTGCCAGAATAGCCACCAAGGCCTCCATCAGACCTAATTACTCTATGACAAGGTATTTTTGGAGCATATGGGTTTTTAGCGCAGGCATTTGCTACAGCCCGCGCTGCTTTTGGCTTATTTATAGCTTTTGCAACATCTTTATATGTTCTGACTGTTCCTTTAGGGATCTTTTTAAGATATTTCCAGACTTTGATTTGAAATTTAGTGCCTTTCATGAAGAAAAAACCCCTGTTTCTCTGCACTTTTTACGGTGCAAAGAACAGTAGTTTTGGCACGTCGTTGTATGCGCTACCGCCATGCCTTCCGCCCTACGATTTTAGCGCTACTCCGTAAGACTTTCTGCCCCCTGGGCTTGGTCCTCTCGGCCTTTCCCCAGTCGGCCAGTTAAGGGTTGCCCCTTAATTAAATAATTAATATCAAATTATAAGAGTCTAATGTATCACTTTTTAATTGTTTTATTTAAAGCTTTGTGAATTATGTTGATAACTTTTTTTAAATTATCTTGTTGACTTAAATAAATTGATGCTATATTAGTATTGATAATTAATTGTTATCAATAGTAATAATATGAATGAACTTACAACAGACCTAAAATTGCTTTACGAGGCAACACTAAATAATCTCAAAAGCTCAAAAGCAAATAACACTTTAAGAGCATATAAATCAGACTTTAAAGATTTTGGAGCTTTTTGCGCTAAACATGGTTTAAATTCCCTGCCATCAGAGCCAAAAATAGTCTCATTATACCTAACCCATCTTTCTAAAAATTCAAAAATCAGTACTTTAAGGAGAAGATTAGTGTCTATATGCATGGTTCATAAACTTAAAGGACATTATTTAGATACAAAACACCCAATTATTGTTGAAAATTTAATGGGAATAAAAAGGGTAAAAGGAAGCATTCAGAAAGGTAAAAAACCTATATTAATCAATCATTTAAAATCAATAATTAATACAATAAATGAACAAAAAATTGAAGACATAAAGAAGTATAGAGACAAATCAATTATCTTAGTGGGCTTTGGAGGAGGTTTTAGACGAACTGAGCTAATTTCAATTGATCATGAAGATTTAGAATTTGTACCTGAGGGTCTCAAAATCACTATTAAAAGATCAAAAACTGATCAATTTGGTGAAGGGATGATTAAAGGACTACCCTACTTCACTAATGAAAATTATTGTCCAATTGTTAATCTTAAAAAATGGTTAGAAATTTCTAAAATTAAATCTGGACCAATTTTTAGAAGATTTTCAAAAGGTTTATCATTAACTGAAAAAAGATTAACTGATCAATCAGTAGTTTTATTAATGAAAGAATATTTAAATTTAGCAGGTATAGAAAATAAAAATTTTGCAGGTCATAGTTTAAGATCAGGTTTTGCAACTGTCGCTGCAGAGTCTGGTGCTGATGAACGTAGTATAATGGCAATGACTGGTCACAAAACAAGTCAGATGGTTAGAAGATATATAAGAGAAGCTAATATTTTCAAAAATAATGCTTTAAAAAATATTAAAATATGAAAATAAGTTAAATTGTTTTAAATGTAAAAATTTAAAATTTAACATTAAATAAATCAGAATCTTTTTTAACAAACATACAGTCAAATTGTATTAAAACGGAATTAGCTTCACCTAGTCTTTTTAAGTCAAATATATCATATAGTTTATAGTCTTTATTATACATATAGCTCATAATTTTATCAAATAATGGAGCGTCTTTATTGTAATTATGTAAAGAAACTTCCAAAATAATAATTTCAAAAAAGTTTATATAATCTTTTAAACCATCAAGCACTTTAAGTTCAGCGCCCTGCACGTCAAGTTTAATAAGATTATTAGTTTGATTTTTTATGCTAGATGGAAGTTCTTGAACTAAAGTTGTTGACTTAATTTCTTGAATCAATCTTTTATGATTTGTTTGTTCTTCAAAAATAGATGATCCATAACCCATGTTAAAAAATTTATACTTAGCGTTATCATCAGATAAAAGACAAATTTTAAATTGTAAATTGTTGTATTTTTTTTTTAAAATCTCTAACTTATGTTGGTTGTTTATATCAGCGTCAAAAAGAAAATAATTTGCGTTAGGATAATACTTTATAGTTTCCTTGGTCCATTGACCATATCCACAACCAATATCAACTATTATCTTTGGTTTAAAGTTTTTATTTTTAAGTAAATTTAATACAATTTTAGTATTTGTAACTTGATTTTTATTTTGATACTTATGACTCAATTTATAATTATCTGAAATCATAATATTAAATAATCTAGATATTCTCTCAAAAAATTTATTAAATCTAATCATTTATATTATTTAAAAATTCAATAGCTGTATTTTTCCATTTTTTTAACCCTCTCAATTTAATAAGATTTTTTCTTATATCAAACCATAGGTTATGGTCATTAAATAATGCTGTTGTATAATCAGCAAATTCATTAGAGTTTTTTGCAACAAAACCTGTTTTATAATGTTGAACTCTTTCACTTAGACTACCGATACCAAGTGTGATTATAGGAATGCAAAGTTCTCTGGCTTCTTCAGCTGCAATACAATATAACTCTGCTTTATGACCGGGAATTAAATAAATTCTAGAATTTAAAATATCATCTATTAATTTTGATTTATTACCAAATTCTCTATTAAAAATATTATATTTTTCATAATTTTCTTTAATAGGAGTAATTAATAGTTTTTTATTCCTATTATTTGCAAAAATTTTGTTTTTCCAAATATTGATTAATAAATTTAAATTTCTGTCTGGATATGAGGTAAAAATAGCTTGGTTTTTTAATACTTGATTATGAATTTGAGAATTTAAAAAAATATCGTCTACAGCCCATGAAATTGTAAATGAACCAAATAATCTTAATAATATATTACGATTAGATTTATGATATTTTCCTAGTAAAACAATTTTTGGTTTATGTTTCAAATATGAAATCAGTTGACCTTTTCTAACAAATTTTTCTATAGATTGAATGCTATGAGATATTGCTATTTTTTTTGCGGCACTTATTTTATCAAATAATTTGATATCATTATTGGAAATTGCTAAATCAAAATGAGGTTTGTCATTAACACTATTTAAATTTATCCAATTAACATTATCAATTTTATTATTTATTTTACAATTATTAAAAATTGTTACGTCGTGATTTAATCTACAGAACTCTCTTGATAAATTTATCAGAATATTTTCGGCTCCACGAACCTTATTTGAATACATGTCTTCAGAAGTATAAGAAATATTTACATTATCTAAAAAGCAAATTTTCATTATGAAAAATATTTGAGAGCTATGTAAACTATAATTGGTATTGTTATAAAAGAAATTAATGTTGATACAACTATTGTACTAGCTATACTATCTACTATTTTTTTTGGCGAGTACATACTACCAACTAAATAGTTTAATATAGCACTTGGCATAGCACTTTGTATCAAAAGTACTCCTGCAGGATATCCTGAAAGATCAAAATAATAAATTACAGCAAAGCCTATAATTGGACCTATTATAACTCTTAAAAATGAAAATATAATTGAGTCTCGAAAAGAAAATTTAAACCTTGTTAACGCAATACCTAAAGACATCAATACCAAAAAAATAGTTGCGTAAGTAAGAAGAAAAGTTGTGTTTTCAAGAAACAAAGGAGTTTTAATATCAAAAAACAGAAAAAAAACAGATACTATAATTGCGTATACAGGAGGGCTTTTAATAAGAATATCAAAAGAAAAATTCTTTTTTGCTAAAAAAACACCTAATGTAAAATGAAATAAGATAATTACAGAAGCTACGGCTGATGCCACCCCTAGACCTTGAGTTCCATAAGCAAATAAGCAAATTGGAACACCCATATTACCAGTATTTGGAAGAATTAATGGTGGGAGTTCCATACTAAGATCTTTTTTAAGTAGGAAAAGCATTATAAGACCTACAACTGCAAAACCCACAATCATTAAAATAGCATATACAAAGTAATGAATAAAAATATTCAAAGTTATACCAGTTGTTGTAACAGTATAAAAAATCATAGCTGGTGTACCAATATTTCCAGCAAAATTTGTTATAAAATTAGTGTCAAATTTTGGATTTTTTTTACCTAAGTAATAGCCAATGCCAATAACAAAAAAAACTGGGAAAATAACCTCAAATAACTTTATGTATATTTCCATTATTTAAAAAGCCTTAATAAAACAGGCTTTTTAAGCACATTTTTGTTTTTTTGTAATAATCTTAAACATTTATCTGAATGTATTTGTTTAGTTGCATGCGTAATAATAACAATTGAAGCTGTTTTATTTTTATTATTTGGAATTTGTATTAATCTTTGAATAGATATTTTATTATTAGCTAAATTTTTTGTAATTTGAGATAATACACCTTGTTTGTCTTTTACTTCAAAACGAATATATAAAGAATTTTCATAATTATTAAGATCATAACTTTTAATTTTTTTTCTTTTTGCTGTTGGAATACCAAAAGGGTATTTAATATTTCCTCTCAAAATTGACATTAAATCTGACATCAGCGCTGATGATGTAGGTTCAGGCCCTGCCCCCTCACCTTGTAAAACACTTTCACCAACTGGTTTACCTTCTAATATAACTGCATTCATTACACCATTCACGTTTCCAATATATGTATTTTTTTTGACTAAACATGGATGGACTCTTTCAAAAAGTTTATTATTAATAATTTCTGTTATGCCTAACAGTTTAATTCTAAGGTTTAATTGATCAGCTATTTCAAAATCTTTTGGTTCTACATTTTCTATTCCTTCCATTAAAGATACTGAATTTGAAAGACGTTTATTAAAGGCTAAAGCAGATAGGATTTTAACTTTAGCGAAGGCATCATATCCATTTAAATCAAGTTTGGGGTTACCTGGCTCAGCATATCCCAGTTTCTGAGCCTTTCTGAGCACATTCCTAAAATTGTCTTTTGTTTTTTCCATTTCTGATAATATATAATTACAAGTTCCATTTAAAATTCCATAAACTTTACTAATTTTATTTGTTGCTAGGCCCTCTTTTATAGTTCTTAAAATTGGAATTCCCCCACCAACAGATGCTTCAAATTCTAAATTTACTTTATTCTTCTCTGCAATTTTGCTTAAATAGTCTCCGTGTTTCGATATTAAAGCTTTATTAGGTGTGATTATATGAATTTTTCTTCTTAAAGCGTTTTCTACAATTTTTTTTGAAATTCCATCAGCTAAACCTATACATTCAAATAAAATGTCTATTTTCTCTTTTTTAATAACTTTTAAAGGATTTGAATAAAAAATTTTTTTATTAAGTTTAAATTGTCTTTTTTTTTTCAAATTTTTAGCTGATATAGCAACTATATTTATTTTTTTTCCTGTTAATAAATTTATATTTAATCTATTTTTTAAAAGCTCTTTATATAAATAACCCCCAACCTGACCTAATCCAATTATAGCTATATTAACATTATTATTCATTTATATTCGGAAATTTTTTTGACATACCTTTCTTTTGTATTATTTCTTTATATTCATTAAATGAAAGTTCTTTATTTATATCAACATCAATAAAATCGTGTTTATTTGATTTGTCTAAATTACTGCAAGAAATTGTGAATAATAGAAGAAAAAAAATAATAAATTTCATATTAAACCCTCTGTCATCCTAAAATTATATTTATAATTTAAATTTTGTATAGCTTGACCTGCGCCTCCTTTTATCAAGTTATCAATAGCAGATAATATAATTATTTTATTTTTTATATTACTTTCACAAATCGAAATGTCACAATAGTTTGTATTTATAACATCATTTGTACTTAATAATTTATTCATTTTTTTAATTCTTATAAATTTATCATTTTTATAAAATTCTTTTAAATATTTTAACAATTTTTTTGTAGAAACATTTTTTTTCTTTTCCACATAAATAGTAGATAAAATCCCTCTGAACATAGGTATTAAATGAGGTGTAAATTCAAACGAAATCTTTTTTGATATTCTATTAAATTCTTGTTGAATTTCTGAGTTATGTCTATGTTTTGGAATTCCATAAACGCTCAAAGATTCATAAAGGTTATGATTTTTATATTTTTTATGTATAGATCTGCCAGCACCAGAATACCCAGATTTAGAGTCAACAATTATATTTTTATTTACCAATTTTTTCTTTAATAATGGAATAAGAGGTAATAAAATTGATGTCGGGTAACATCCAGGACAGGAAATAATTTTTTTATTTTTAATCTTATTTTTAATTATTTCGGGTAAAGCATAAATACTATTTTTAATATTTTTTATAGATTTGTGTTTAATTTTGTAAAATTCTTCATAAATATCTTTATTTTGAAGTCTAAAATCTGCTGATAAATCTATTAATATATTATTTTTTTTCAAATGATTGGAAATTATTTGACTTTCACCATTTGGTAATGCTGTAAATATAACATCTACATTACTAAAAAAATTGTAATTTAATTTTTTAATTTTAGGTAATTTTTTTTTCTTTAAATTTATATCATAATTACTAATATTTTTTCCTACTGATGAATTTCCACAAAGATATTTAATTTTTATAAATTTATGTTTTATTAATAATTTTATTAATTGGATACCAATATATCCTGTGGAACCGGCAACTAATACATTTACTTTCTGCATAAAATTATAATAACAGTTGATTTTTAAAAAGATATTATCTTTTAGAAAACTGAAAGCTTCTTCTAGCTTTTCTGTGACCGTATTTTTTACGTTCTACAGATCTAGAGTCTCTAGTTGTTAATTTTTGTTTCTTTAATTCAGGTTTAAAAGCACTATCAAATTGTAATAATGCTTTTGATATACCATGCAACATTGCACCAATTTGACCACTGTGTCCCCCACCCTTTACAGAGCATCTAACGTCGTAAGAAGTAGTCTGATTTATAACCTCAAATGGCTTGATCAAACCACTTATGTGATCGACCCTTTTAAAATATTCGTCGTAAGTTTTCCCATTAACTAAGATTTTTCCTGTACCTTTTTTTAACCAAACTTTTGCAATGGATTTTTTTCTACGTCCTGTAGCGTACTTACTATCTTTGAAATCTAATTTTTCTATTTGATTCATTGATTATTTCCTTAAAACGTTTTTATTATTTAATTTTGAAATGTCTATTGTTTCAGGACTTTGAGAAGTATGAGGATGATTTTCACCAGTATATATTTTTAATTTAGAAAGTTGTTTTTTTGCTAACGGACCACCAGGTAGCATTCTCTTTACAGCTAACTTCAAAATCTCGTCTGGTTTCTTTTTTGAAAGTTTTTCTGGTGTCGTTTCCTTAATACCACCTGGATATCCTGTATGTTTATAATATTTTTTATTTTCAAATTTATTACCTGTAAATTTTAGAAGTTCTACGTTTTTCACAACCACAAAATCTCCATGGTCCATGTGTGGTGTGTATTTAGGCGTATTTTTGCCTCTTAAAATTTTACTAATAATAGTTGCAAGTCGACCCACTACTGCGTTTTTTGCGTCTATTTCATACCACTTAGAATTGATTTCAGATTTTTTTACAAAATTCGTCATTGTGCGCGATTAATACTTAGAAATATTGGCTTGTCAATTTAATATATTTAGCTTGTTTTTTGCTTAATCACTGTGATACGCTTAAATATAATTAAAAAAAATGGTAAATAAACTTAATTTATACCTTCAATTAATCATTATCTTAGGAGTCAAATATGAGTAAATCAAAAAATCCAGAAACTATAGCTTTACATGGTGGTGAATATAGAAGTGATCCCGCAACAACTGCTGTTGCAGTTCCAATTTACAGAACCACATCCTATCAATTTAATAACACTGGTCATGCAGCAAATTTATTTGCCTTAAAAGAATTTGGTAATATTTATACAAGAATTATGAATCCAACAAATGATGTACTAGAAAAAAGAGTTGCTGCTATTGAAAATGGATTGGCATGTGTTACAGTTGGATCTGGTCAGGCTGCATCTACTTTTGCTATCGTTAATGTATGTCAAGCAGGCGATAATTTTATTAGTTCTACAGATTTGTATGGTGGTACTGTAAATTTATTTACTCACACATTAAAAAAATTAGGTATAGAGGTAAGATATGCTGATCCGTCTGATCCTAAAAATTTTGAAAAAGCAATTGACGACAGGACTAGATGTTTTTATGCTGAAACATTACCAAATCCTGCTTTAAGAGTTTTTCCAATTAAAGAAGTTTCTGATATTGGAAGAAAACATAATATACCTCTTATAATGGACAATACTGCTGCTCCTATAATATGTAAACCATTAGATCATGGTGCTGCCGTAGTTGTTCATTCATTAACAAAATTTATTGGTGGTCATGGAACAGTAATAGGCGGATGTTTAGTAGACGGTGGTAATTTTGATTGGACCGCTGATCCAAAAAGACAACCTTTATTTAATGAACCTGATATGAGTTACGGGGGTGCAAAATGGGGAGAAGTAGTTCCTCAGTTGACCGGAGCAAATGTATCTTTTGCGGTAAGAGCTAGGGTTTGTTTATTAAGAGATTTAGGTGCACCATTAGCACCTGATAATGCTTGGGGTATAATTCAAGGTTTAGAAACAGCCCCATTAAGAATGAAACAACATTGTTCAAATGCTGAAAAAGCAGTTGATTTTTTAACAAAACATAAAAATGTTGAAAGAGTTATATATCCAACGCTACATAAAGGTACTGTTGGTGATAGAACTAAAAAATATTTTTCTGGTGGTAATGGAGCTTTAATAGGTATTGAGGTAAAAGGAGGCGTAGAGGCTGGTAAAAAGTTTATTGAAGCCTTAAAAATGTTTTACCATGTAGCTAATATTGGTGATGCTAGAAGTTTAGCAATTCATCCCGCTACTACGACACATAGTCAACTTACAGAAGAAGAGTTATTGGCAGCTGGTGTAACACCTGGATATGTTAGATTATCTATAGGTATTGAACACCCAGACGATATAATTGCTGATTTAAAACAAGCACTTGATGCTTCTGGCAAACCTAGTTTAAAAGCTGTAAGTTAATTTTTATTTGTGTTTAAAAAAAATAAATAAATACCAGAACTAATTAATAATATAGAACTAACCTGGTGCATAGAAGCGACTATTATCTGTGCACCACTAATTATTGTTAAAATACCTAAAAATATTTGTAGTAGTAAAACAATACCTAGAAATTTTGCTATATTGTAAAAATTTTCTAATTTTTTTGATATAATAAAATACAATATAACGAAGTATACAATTAAAATTAGATATGCCAAATTCCTATGAATAAATTGAACAAGCGATGGTTCACTTAAAGCAGTTATCATAAATAACTCATTAATGTTACTATCGTTTGGAAAATAATTTTCACCCATTAATGGCCACGAATTATAAATCTTGCCAGCATCCATACCAGAGACAAATGCTCCAACAACTATCTGTAAAAAAATTAAAAAAAGAAAAATTTGAGGTAGTTTAAATTTAATTTCTTCCTTATTAAAATTAATCTTAATTTTTAAAATTTGCCATAATATTAAAGAAAGTATTATAAAAGCTGTTGTTAAATGCAGGGATAACCTAAAATGACTTACGTCAATTCTGTTAACTAATCCACTTTCAACCATGAACCAACCAAAAAAACCTTGAAAACATATAAGTAAAAAAATTGTTATAAATGGAGTTGTTTTTTTTAATCCAAGCTTAAAAATAAAAAATATTAATGGGACTAAAAAAAATAATCCAATAAATCTTCCTAATAATCTATGGCCCCATTCCCACCAAAAAATAACTTTAAATTCATCTAATGACATATTGAAATTTTGTAATTTAAATTCAGGTATTTCTTTATATAATGCAAAATAATTTAACCACTGTTCTTGATTAAATGGTGGAAAAACCCCAGTGAAAAGTTCCCATTTAGTAATAGACAAACCAGAGTCAGTTAGTCTTGTCAATCCACCTACAACGATTATAGACGCTATCAAAAAAAACATAAAAATTAACCATAAACTTAGCAAATTTATAATATTTTTGTTATTTAGGATCATTACTAGATAGATATAATAATTTATGATAAATCCAAAAGAATAAATGTCGCCCAAGAATAAAAAAAAATTAATTATACTAAGGAAAAAACTTGATTCTTTAGATAACAAACTATTGAAAATTATAAAGAAAAGATACAAAGTTGTTCAAAACGTTTTATCTTTGAAAGAAAAAAAAAGTGAGATTATTGACAAAAAAAGAATAAATATAATTTTAAAAAATATTAAAATTAAATCAAAAAAAAATAATATTGACGTTAATATTACCAATAGGATCTGGAAAAGTATGATTTCAGCATTTATTAACTATGAATATAGAAACTTTAAAAAGAAATAATTATTTACTATGAGGTGGAAGTTTTTTTTCTACAAATGTCTCATGCTTTCTAGTAGACGGATTATACTTTCTAGCTTTTAATTTAATTTTTGCTTTTTCACCACCCGCAGGTTTTTTCACATAGTAAAAAAAAGGACTATCTGGTTTAGCTTCGGGAACTAATCGAATTTTAACGTGTGTTTTTTTTGCCATTTATTTTTTTTTTAATGTTTTTAAAATATTAGACAGTTTATTTAGTCTAAATTTTAATTCAACAGATCTTATAATTTCATTATTTTTCTCGTCAACATTTATTTTTTCATTATTTAAATATTTTTGCACCCCTTTTATAGTCATACCTTGCTTTTTTAACAAAAAATGGATTTTTGATAAAAGATGGATAGTATTAATATCGTAATATCTTCTTTTATTTATAATTTTTGGTTTAATTTGCTTAAATTGAGTTTCCCAATACCTTAATGTGTGGTTATTACTCTTTTTTGAAACACCACTCGTTAGGTTTAACATTTTAGAAACCTCACCTATGGTTTTATAAGCTTTTTCTGATTTGTTAGTCACTATTAATAAAATTTTTAAAATCTTTTGAGGGTTTAAACAAAACTACGTTTCTTTCAGATATAATTTTTTCTTCTTTAGTTTTAGGATTACGCCCTATTCTCTTTTTTTTATGTCTAATTTCAAAAGTTCCAAAATTTGATATTTTTACTTTTTTATTTTTTACCAATTGGTCAATAATTATATCCAATAAATCTTCTAGAATGCTTTCTAAAATCTTTTTTGAATAACCAAGCTGCATATAAATTGAATTAATAATTTCTTTTTTTGTTAAATTAATTCTCATTAATTAATATTATTTTTTATTTTTTGAATTAGGTCACCCTCAATAATTTTTTTACATACATTTATGGAATTAGAAAAACCTATATAATCGGTCGACCCATGACTTTTAACCACTGGTGAAGTTAAACCAATTAATATGGCTCCATTATAATATCTGGGATCAAATTTTTGCTTTGTTTTTTTTAAATTACTAATATTAATTAATGCAGAAATTTTTCCTAAAATATTTGAAGTCATTGTTTTTTTAAATTCATTCATAATAAAGTTTGCTGTTCCTTCAGCAGTTTTTAATGCAATATTTCCCGTAAAACCATCGGTAACAATAACATTAACATCTCCCTCCATTATATTATTGCCCTCTACATAACCCATAAATTTAAAATCTTTATTTTTCTTTTCATTAAGTAGTTGATAAGCATTTTTAATTACCTCGTTACCTTTTAATTCCTCAGAACCAATATTTAATAATGCAACTTTAGCTTCATCATTAGGATATAAAGATTTGTATAGAGACGCACCCATTATTGAAAAATCCAATAAATTTTTTTCACTACATTCTATATTTGCACCTAAATCTAAAACAACATTAAATCCTTTTTTATTAGGCCATAATGCAGATAAAGCAGGTTTATCAATTTTCTCAATCATTTTTAAATTTAATTTTGCTATAACAAATAATGCGCCTGTGTTACCAGCTGATATAGCTATATCTGACTCCTTATTTTTAACACTTTCAACAGTCAACCACATACTAGTATCTTTGCCCTTTTTTGCAGCAGACAATGGAGTATCCGTGTCTAATATTTTATTTTCTGTGTGATGAATCTTGTAAATATTATCATCAAGTTTTTTAGAAATATAATTTTTAATTATATTTTCATCACCAAAAATATTAAAAAAAATATCTTTATTTTTTTTTGTATTTTCTAAAATAGCATCTATAACTTTTTTTGGAGAATTTTCACCTCCCATTGCATCGACTGCAATTTTAATTTTTTTTGTCATTAATTAAAATTAATCCTTTGGATCTAAAACTTGTCTACCTTTATAAGTTCCAGTTTTTAAATCTAAATGATGAGAAAGACGATATTCACCTGATTTTTTGTCTTCTATAATATTTCTTGATAAAAATTTTATATGAGACCTTCTTTTTCCAGATCTTGATTTGGTTGTTTTGCGTTTTGGTACTGCCATATTTTAAAACCTATGATCTATTACACTTTTTGTAAATGAATTTAAAGAGTTTTTTGATAAATAATTGACATACTTATCAAAGTATTTAACTAATCTATAATCATTATTCTTTAAGTTTATATATTTTTTGACTATTTCAAATTTTTCATTATCAGAAAATTGACTCCAACTATCTATTTCAGCAATTATTGAATGAAAAACATTTACATATATTTTCATTTTTTTATTAATTGTTGCATCACCATACCCTATTTCTCTAATACTTAACTCTATTTGTCTAAAAGTATAATCATAAAAACTTTGCAAAAATTTCTTAATTTTTTTTGATTTGTAGTTCCTTAAAAAAAAACCAAGATGAAACAGAAATATCAGAATTCTGTCTGAAAAAGTATCCTTTTTCGTAAAATTAATAAATAATTTTTTATTCCTAGCGAGATTAATTAAATTATTATATATATTTACTTTATCAAAATTCATGAGAATAATATTTTTTATATCTTTTTTTTTTTTAATATCAAATTGTTCTTTTGATTTAGTTGATGATCACCATGGGGTATTTCATTTAGATAAAAAAGAAAAAAGAATAAATGTAGGCAAGGATAACAAAAATGATATAATTAGTTATTTGGGTGAACCATCTACCACCAGCACCTTTGATAATGATGTATGGATTTATGTTGAAAGAAAAATAACAAACTCTCATTTTTTTGGAAGAAGAAAATTAATAATTAATAATATTTTGATATTAGAAATTGATGATAAAGGATTGTTAGCTAAAAAGGAATTTTATAATATTGATGATATGGAACAAATAAAATATGACAATAGTACAACAGCATCTTTGCAAAAAAGAGATTTTATATATAACTTTTTATCAAGTATGAGGCAAAGAATTAATGATCCTTTAGGTGTAAGAAAAAAGAAAAGAGAACAAGGTACAAGATAAATTATCTATCCAGCAATTACAGCCAATAATAACAGAGCAACTATATTTGTAATTTTAATCATTGGATTTACTGCAGGTCCAGCAGTATCTTTATATGGATCGCCTACAGTATCACCTGTAACTGCCGCTTTATGTGCCTCTGAACCTTTACCACCGTAATTTCCATCTTCGATATATTTTTTTGCATTGTCCCAAGCACCACCTCCTGCTGTCATTGAAACTGCTACAAATAAACCAGTAATAATTACTCCGAGTAACATTGCACCAACAGATGCTAATGCAGCGACCTGTCCCCCAATTGATAAAATTATAAAATATAAAACTATTGGAGAAAGAACTGGTAGTAATGATGGAATTATCATTTCCTTAATAGCAGCAACTGTTAACAAATCAACCAATTTTGCATAATCAGGTTTTTGTTTTTTTTTCATGATACCAGGATATTTTTTAAATTGTCTCCTTACTTCAATAACTACGGCACCACCTGCTCTACCAACAGCCTGCATTCCCATTGATCCAAATAAGTAAGGCAACATTCCTCCAATAAGCAGACCTACTACTACGTAAGGATTTGATAAATCAAATGTAACTATAATTCCTTCTAATTTAGAGCCAGCAACTTTTGAGAAATGTTTAATATCTTCTGTGTATGCTGCAAATAATACTAAAGCTCCTAAACCAGCCGAACCTATTGCATAGCCTTTTGTAACTGCTTTTGTAGTATTACCAACTGCATCTAATGCATCAGTAGTTTTTCTAACATTGTTAGGTAATTTAGACATTTCAGCGATTCCACCAGCATTATCTGTAACAGGGCCATATGCATCTAAAGCTACAACCATACCAGCTAATGCTAACATTGTAGTTACGGCTATGGCAATTCCATATAAACCAGCAATATTATTTGTTAAAAGTATACCTGATACAATTATTAATGCTGGAATTGCTGTTGCTTCTAAAGAAATAGCTAGTCCTTGAATAACATTAGTTCCATGACCGGTAGTCGATGATCCTGCTACACTTCTAACAGGTCTATAATTTGTACCTGTATAATATTCTGTAACCCAAATTAATAATCCTGTAATAATTAATCCTATTACACCGCAGTAATATAAGTCTATTCCTGTAAAAGATTTATTTTTAAGTTTGTATATATTTTCTAACCCTAAAACGTAATCTGTAACAGGGTATAAAATTATTAGTGATGCTAGGGCAGAAACTATAAATCCTTTATATAATGCGTTCATAACATTTTTGCTGTTACCTAATCTAACAAAGAATGTTCCTAAGATAGATGTCAAGATGCATGCTCCACCAATTGTTAATGGATATACCATCATACTCATGTCATTAGGAAAAAAAATTGAGGATAAAACCATAGTTGCAACTATTGTTACAGCATATGTTTCAAATAAATCAGCTGCCATACCCGCACAGTCTCCAACATTATCGCCAACGTTATCAGCTATAACTGCTGGGTTTCTAGGATCATCTTCAGGAATTCCAGCCTCAACTTTTCCAACTAAATCTGCACCTACGTCTGCACCTTTTGTAAAAATACCTCCACCTAACCTTGCAAAAATCGAAATTAAAGATGCACCAAAACCTAGTGCGACTAGTGCATTTACTATTTCTCTTTCGTCAATTCCAAATTTTAATAATAGATAGTAATAAACAGCAATAGATAATAATGCTAAACCAGCAACCAACATTCCAGTTACTGCTCCTGATTTAAATGCTACATTTAAACCACTGGCTAAACCTTTTCTAGATGCTTCTGCAGTTCTCACATTAGCTTGAACAGAAACTAACATCCCTACATATCCTGCAATACCTGAAAGCGTTGCACCGATAAGGTAACCTAATCCGACAAGAATACTAAATGAAAAACTCACAATTACTAAAACTACAACACCTACAATCGCAATAGTTCTGTATTGTCTGTTTAAATATGCTTTGGCCCCAATCTGAATAGCAGATGCAATTTCTTGCATTTTGGCGTTTCCTGCACTTGAACTTAAAATACTTTTGCCAGTAAAAAAGCCATAAACTATTGATAAAAGCCCTGCTAAAATTGTGTAGATTAATATTGTTTCAGTATTACTAGACATAAATTTAATTTTAAAAACCGGACAATACAAAATAAAACATAAAAGGCAATAAAATATTAAGCAAAAAAATGCTCATACCCAGGCATTTTTGTCAATTTTAACACTTTATCACCTCTCAATAGACAAAACTTAAATTTTTTTTTGGATATTATTTTTCCAATTCTGCTAATTTTTGTCTTAGTTATTTTTGAAATTTTATCAATATTATGTCTTTTAGATTTCTTCGCAGTAAACAATATTTGATAGTCATCACCATTAAAAACAAATTTACTTTTTTTTTGTAAGTTTTTCCTTAAGAAAATTTTTAATTTATTAGAAATAGGTATTTTATCATAATAAATTTCAGATGATATATTTTGATTATTAGTCATTTTATTTAAATCAATTAATAGTCCATCTGAGATATCAATCGATGTGTTTGCTATCTTTGTTAAGTATTTTGAAAAATTTAAGTTAATTATTGGTAAATAAAATTTATTAATAAAATATTTTTTATAAATATTTCTGTTATAGTTTTTTTTTTGTAAGTATTTTAAACCTAAATAACTATCACCCAAATTACCTGTTACGTAAATATCATCATTAATCTTAGCATTATTTCTTTTTACTATTTTGTTACTGAAACCTAATGAAATGATAGTAAAAGAATTAATTTTAGAAAAAACAGTATCACCACCTGATAGTTTAATGGAAAATTTTTTTTGTTCAGACTTTAACGAGTTAATTATTTTTTTTAGATTTTTATTATTAAAAGATTTTTTATTTCCACTTCCGGAAATGAAATAATATTTAGGAATAACACCTTTACATGCTAAATCTGATAATGAAGATCTAATAATTTTTTTTATTAATAAATCTGGGTTTGTAAAATTTGGAAAATGTATTTTCTCAACGTATGTATCGATAGAAATCACATTTTTATTTTTTTTATCAAAAAAAACGTCGTCGTTCAAATTTAATGCTGATGGGTTATTTTTAACTAGTTTTGCTAAATAATCTTTAATTAAAGAAGCTTCATTCATTTGATAATCTTAAACCTTTAGAAATTTTGTCAAGTAGTGCATTTAAATATTTAGTCTTTGTTTCTTCAATAAAAAAATTAGAAGCGTTTAAATATTCTTTAATAATTATTTTTGATGATGTTTTCGGTTTATATAAAAGCTCATATATAGCACTTTTTAAAATAATTAAAAAAACTTTATCCTGGTTATTTATATTAATATCAGTATCTAAATATTTTTTAATTTCTACTAGTATAATTTCATTTCTTTCAATAGTGCCAAAAACAACATCTCTTATAAATTTTTTAAAACGATGCTTTGGAATAACTATTTTTTGATCATTATTGTAATATTTACCGTATAATGTTTGTACAATTATTACTCTTGGGTTATTTTTTGGGCTATAAATTGGTTTCATTTTAATTTTGATTTATTTGTATAGAATACTATTTAAAGCAATTGCCGCTTCCCTACCCTTTTTTTTTCTAGCTAATGCCTGTTTATGATTAAAACATGTTAAAATACAATTTCCTATAGGTTTTTTGCTATCTATGCTTAGGTTCATGATAGCGTCAATAACTGATTTTGATATTAAATCAAAATGAGCAGTTTTTCCTTTAATCACACAACCAATAGCAACAAAACCGTCAAACTTATTAATATTTTTTGAAATTATTATTGGTATTTCGAAAACACCAGGTACTTTTATAATGTTAAATTTAATTCTTTTATTTAAAAATTTTTTAGTACTATCCAATAAAGCATTCGCTATATCCTCATAATAATCTGAGACGACTATAAGAACTTTTTTCTTCATTTAATAATTTCTTGTTTTACAATTTTTATATCAAATCCTTCTAGACCTACAACTTTTTTAAGTGATCTTGTAACTAAAATCATGTTTTTAATTTTTAAAGATTTTATTATCTGCGCACCTATACCATAATTTCTTATTAATTGATCGGGTCTTTTTTTGACTTTCACAGATTTTAAATCACGTAAGGTTGAAGACACTGACTTCATGTTAGTATCTCTAATAAATATAAGAACACAATTATTAAATTTTTGGAAGTATTTTAAAGTTTTACTAAATGAATTTGGTAGATTTTTTCCCATAAGATAATTCTCAACAATATTTGAAGATATGACTCTCACTCTAATATTCTTGTTAGATTTAATTTTACCTTTTACTAATGCAAAATTTTCTGATCCGTCTAATAAATTTTCAAATACCTTAATTGAAAATTTTTGATTATTTATTGTTATATGATCTTTTTTCTTTAATTTGATTAATTTCTCATTCTTAAGTCTATAAGAAATTAAATCCTCAATTTTACCAATCTTTAAATTATGTTTTTTTGCGAAGTCGAATAGTTCTTTTCCTTTAGCCATAATACCATCATCGTTCATTATTTCACATATAACTGCTGACGGATTTTTATTTGCAAGTTTAGAAATATCTACTGACGCTTCAGTATGCCCTGCCCTAACTAATACACCACCATCTTTTGATATAATTGGAAAAATGTGACCAGGTGAAACAATTTCCTCCTTCTTAACTTTATCTTTAATTGCGGTTTTAATTGTTTTAGATCTATCTTTAGCTGAAATACCAGTTGTAACACCTTTTTTAGCTTCAATTGAAACAGTAAAAGCAGTTTGATTTCTTGAATTATTTATTGGAGACATTAAAGATAAATTTAATTTTTTTGCTTGTTTATCTGTAATAGCCAAACAAATTAATCCTCTGCCATATCTAGCCATAAAATTAATTTTATTGGGTGATACATTTGATGCTGGAACGACTAAATCTCCTTCATTTTCACGATTTTCATCATCAACTAGAATATACATTTCACCTTTTTTTGCAGACTTTATAATTTTATCGATTGGAGTGTAATTACTTTTTACCATAATGTTTTTTTATATATTTAGATAAGATATCAATTTCAACATTGACAATTTGTCCCTTTTTAAGTTCCGATAAATTTGTAAGTTTTAAACTATGAGGAATTAACCATACTTGAAATCCCTTTTTCGTAACTTTGGATATTGTTAAAGATACACCGTTTAAGAGAATAGATGCTTTTGGTATTAAATATGACAAATTTTTTTTATCAATTGTGAAATCATATATTCTAGATTTACCTTTTTTAATTATATTATTTACCTTAGATGTACAGTCAACATGACCTTGACACAAATGACCTGAAATTTTTTGACCATATTTCATAGGTAATTCGAGATTTATCTTGTCTCCTATTGATATATTCTTAAATTTAGATCTATTCATTGTCTCTTTTAATAAATAAAACTCCATTATCTTATTTCTAAAAGAGACCATTGTTAAACAAACACCATCACAACATATTGAAATACCTAAGTCTTTTTTTTTAACTTTTAAATTACTTTTAACGAAAATATTTACACCTTTTGCACTTTTTTTAATTTTATTTACAATTCCTTTATTAAAAATAATCCCATTAAACATAATTAACTATAATTAATAACTTTATCTTCATTTAAATGTATATTTAAATTCTTTTTGTTTTTAAAATTCCTATTTAATTGATTAACTATTTCCTTTATCCTCAATTGTCCATTTGTATTTAAGTTTTTACCACTTTTAAACAGAAAAAACTGATTAATATGTTTTTTTTGTATTAAGGATTTAGTTAAATATTTGCCACCTTCTATTAAAAGATAATTTA
>QCNP01000002.1 GCA_003210095.1 Pelagibacteraceae bacterium AG-426-E17 | reverse complement strand
CCAGAGTCTTTTATGATAAGAGATAAAAATTATTCAATTGTTAGCTGTTCCCCAGAAACATTAATCGAAAAAAGAGGCTTAAAATTAAAAACAAAACCAATAGCCGGAACTTTAAAAAAAAACTCAAAGCTCAATAAATCAAAAGCACTTAGTTTTTTTAAGAATAATAATAAAGAAACAAAAGAACATAATATGATAGTTGATATGGAAAGAAACGATTTATCAAGAATTTGCAAACCAGGAACTGTAAGGATAACAAGAAAAAAATATGTTGAGGAATATAAACATCTTTTTCACTATGTAACCACGATAGAAGGTAATTTAAGAAAAAAAATTAAATTAATAAATATTATTAAATCAATGATGCCAGGTGGATCTGTAATAGGTTGCCCTAAAATTAGAACATTAGAATTACTTAATAGCCAAGAAAAAGAAGATAGAAATATATTTACCGGGAGTTTTGGATTTATTAAGTTTAATGAGGATTTGCGTTTTAATATAATAATTAGATCAATTTTAAATTTTCAAAACAAATCTGAAATATCAGCGGCATCTGGAGTTGTGTTAGAAAGTTCTCCTAAAAAAGAATTTAATGAAAATTTTATAAAAGCAAAATCTTTGTTGGAATTATTTAAATGATTTATATTATTGATCACCAAGACTCATTTACGTGGAACGTTGTTCATCAATTTGCAGAGTTTGAAAAAGTATACTGCTCAGATTATTTTAATTTGAATTTAAAATTACTAAAAAAATCAGATATAATAGTTTTCTCTCCTGGTCCTGGCTCTCCCAAAGACTATCCAGAGACTTCGAAAATATATAAATTATTTAAAGGTAAAAAAAAAATAATAGGTATATGTTTAGGATTTCAATTAATTTTGTTTAATGAAGGAGGAATAATCAAACAACAGAACAATATTTATCACGGCTATCAATCAAAAGTTAAAGTAAATAATAAAAGTAAAATATTTCAAAAAAATAAAATTTTTAAGATTGGAAGATATCATTCATTAAAATTACATGAGCCTTTTAAATCTAATAATATTGATATAACTATGCGTTGCACAAAATCAAATACTCCAATGGCTTTTGAAGATAATTTAAATAAGGTTTATGGATTTCAATTTCATCCAGACTCATTCTTAACCGAAAATGGCAAATTTTTTATTAAAAGAATCTTATCATATAAATAATCTTAAAATTTCAAAATTTAAGGATTTATGGGGATCACATGGTGTGTTTACGACAATAAGACTTGTCGGCAAACCAGGTAAATTAGTTTTATTTAATAATCATTTTATAAACTTAATTAAGTCTTTAAAAAAATATAAGATATATTCTAAAAATATTGAAGAGAAAATTAAAGCTCTAATAAAAGCAAATATAAAAAAAAATTTTAAATACGACCATTTGTTTAGAATTGCTTTGTCAAAAAAATTAATATCTATTTCTATTCGTAAAAGACTCAAACCTTCAAATAATTTTGAATTAAAGGTTTTAAATTATAAAAGAACTGAGCCTAAATATAAAAATCTGCAGTATAAACACATTCTTAAAAAATTAAGTTCCTATGATGCTACGAAGGTGGATATATTATTAGTTTATAAAAAGAAAATGCTTGAGACTTGTACCTCTAATTTATTATTTATTAGAAATAATAAATATTATTCTCCAAAAAATAATTGCTATATTGGAAATACAATTAATTATTTAAGTAAAAAAGTAAAAATAAATTTTAAAGATATAAATTTAAAAGATATACATAAATTTGACGAAATCTTGCTGATCGGATCAGGCAAAGGTGTTACTCCTGTTAAATTTATTAAACAGTATAAATGGAAAAATAAAAGTGAAGCTGGTTATAAGAAAATTAACAAATTTCTAAAATTTTTAAATTAATAAAATGAAAGATCCAAACAATCCTTGTATATTTTGTTCAATACAAAAAAATGAATTGATATTTGATAATAGTCTTGCTTATGCATCAAAAGATAGTTATCCAGTAACTAAATTTCATTCATTGATAGTACCTAAAAGGTGTGTAAAAAATTATTTTGAATTAAATGATAAAGAAATTTTAGCCTGTGATGATTTAATTAAAAAATTACAGCAAAAAATCACATTAGAAGATAGTACTGTAAAAGGTTTTAATGTTGGCACAAACTCAGGAAAAGTTGCAGGTCAATCTATTTTTCACTGTCATATACATGTGATTCCAAGAAGAGAAGGCGATGTAGAAAATCCTCAAGGCGGTGTTCGAAGCGTTATACCTTCTAAACAGCATTATATAAGAAAAAAATAACACCTTTGATTATCCAAAACCCTCATAATGGCTCTATATCGCAGTTGAACTATTTTTTTAAGTGTACTACTAATATAAAGATTTTATAAATTTTATGTTTTCAACTAATCCATTTTCTATTTTATCTGAAACTGTTCCGTTAATAGGAATACAATCTTTTGTAGTTATTATGGTTGCACTTGTAATTTTAGGAACTGTATTGGATATGATACACAAAAAAAATGTAAAATATTTTTTTAATAACGCTAAGAAAGCTAAGAAAAATGCTAAAAGAGAATTAGGTAACGGTGAAAGGATTGCAGTAATAGCAAAAACAATAATCCATGACATTGGAACTACTTCAGAATTAGGCTTAGGTAAAAGAAGAATAGCTCACGTTCTTGGAATGTATGGTACAATTTTATTCTGGGTTGGTTCAGGTGCAATGATTTTCTTTTATACAACATCTGATACACCTGCAATCTGGCCGATTCTTTGGCATGTAGGAGCAATAATGACTTGCTTAGGTGGATATTGGTTCTGGTTATTTTTAAGGGTAGATGTTGCTGCAGAAGCTAACTCAGTATTTAGAATCATTACTGCAGATCTTTTTGTGTTAGCTTTATTAGCATCTTCCACATTTGGATTAATATGGTCCTACTTGCAGTTTAATAATATTTCTGGATGGGATAATTTATTTCTAGTTCTCTTTGCAGTATCAAATATAGTTTTATTCGGTGGAGTATATTGGTCTAAATTTGCACATATGTTTTACAAACCTGGTGCTGCGATACAGAAAAATTTAGCTGAAGCCGATGGTTCCAGAGATAATTTACCACCTCCAGCAGATGCTCCAGAACAATTTGGTCTTGGTATAAAAAGAGAAGAGCCAAAACACTATTAATATGATAATATTTAAAAAGGAGATAAAATAAATGTCAACATTTGTATATATGACAAGATGCGATGGATGCGGACACTGCGTAGATATATGTCCTTCAGACATAATGCATATTGATAAAAATATTAGAAGAGCAAAAAATATAGAACCGAATTTTTGTTGGGAATGTTATTCTTGTGTAAAAGCATGCCCTAATCACGCAATAGATGTCAGGGGTTATGCCGACTTTGCCCCTATGGGGCACAGCGTTAGAGTAAGAAGAGAGGAAGAAAAAGGAACGATATCTTGGAAAATAAAATTTAGAAATGGAACAGAAAAAGATTTTGTTTCCCCAATAACTACTAAACCTTGGGGAAAATATATCCCTAAACTTGCAGAAGGTGACAAACCTAATCAAGGAGAAATAAACTCTCAAATTTTATACAATGAACCTCACGGTTTAAATACAGATAAAGATTTACCAACACTTGATAAAAGCTCTTTTAAAAAAGGAGTTTATTATTAATGCCAAAACACAAAACTATATTTGAAGATTGCGATGTTTTAGTTGTTGGTGGTGGAATGGCTGGTACCGGAGCCACTTTTGAAGCTAGACATTGGGGAAGAGATCTAAAAATAATCTGTGTAGAAAAAGCTAACATTGATAGAAGTGGTGCTGTAGCGCAAGGTCTTTACGCTATTAATTGTTACATGGGAATGCAGTGGGGAGAAAATCAACCAGAAGATCATGTGAGATACGCAAGGAATGATTTAATGGGATTAGTAAGAGAAGACCTCGGATACGATATGGCAAGACACGTTGACTCAACTGTCCATATGTTTGATGAATGGGGTTTGCCAATGATGAAAAATAAAGAAACTGGCAGATATCAAAGAGAAGGTAAATGGCAAATTATGATACATGGTGAGAGCTATAAACCAATCGTTGCTGAAGCAGCAAAAAAGTCAGCTGATAAAATTTATAATAGAATAATGATTACTCATCTTTTAAAAGATGAAGAAAATGAAAATAGAATTGCAGGTGCAGTAGGTTTTAATATGAGAACAGGTGATTACCACGTATTTAAAGCTAAAGCAGTCATTATTGCTGCTGGCGGAGCTTCTCACATTTTTAAACCAAGAGCAGTTGGTGAGGGAATGGGAAGAACATGGTACGCACCTTGGAGTAATGGCTCTGCATACGCATTACCAATTGCTGCAGGCGCGAAAATGACACAAATGGAAAATAGAATTGTGTTATGTAGATTTAAAGACGGTTATGGTCCAGTTGGCGCATATTTTTTACATTTAAAAACTTATACTCAAAATGCAAATGGCGAGAATTATGAAAAGAAATGGTATGATGCTACAAAAAAACTTGTTGGTGAGTACATTGATCATCATCCAACTCCGACATGTTTAAGAAACCATGCTTTTATCCAAGAAGTAGCAGCAGGTGGTGGTCCAATTCACATGGTTACAAAAGAAGCTTTTCAGGATCCGCATTTAGAAACAGTGGGGTGGGAAAATTTTTTAGGTATGACAGTAGGACAAGCCGTAGTTTGGGCATCTCAAAACATTGATCCCAAATACACAAATCCAGAATTAACAACTTCAGAGCCTTATGTTATGGGTTCACATGCAACATGTTCAGGAGCATGGGTAAGCGGTCCAGAAGACATTGCACCAGACGATTATTTTTGGGGATATAACAGAATGATGTCCGTTGAGGGTTTATTTGGTGCAGGCGACACTGTAGGTGGAAGTGCACATAAGTTTTCTTCGGGTTCTTTCACTGAGGGAAGACTTGCTGCAAAAGCTGCTGTTAAATACATTGAAGATAAAAAGGCAAACAATATTAAAGTAAGTGAAAAACAATATAATGATCTAAAAGAAGTAATTTATAAACCCCTAGAGAATTATACGGTTGGTAGAAATGAGATAACTGGAGGCACTGTTTCACCAAGTTATATCTCACCAATACAAGGCTTACAAAGACTTCAAAAAATCATGGATGAATATTGCGGTGGTATCACTAATAACTATATGACAAACGATAATCTTCTTAAAAAAGCTTTGGAATTACTAGATTGGCTTCAGGAAGACTTGGAAAATGTAGGAGCTGAGGATTACCATCAACTAATGAGAGCATGGGAGTTAAAACACAGAACTTTGACATCTCAGTGTGTTACAGAACATACTTTATATAGAGAGGAAACTCGTTGGCCAGGGTACTATTATAGAGGTGATCATATGAAACTTGATGATGAAAATTGGCATTGTTTAACTGTTTCAAGACGTGATCCAGAAACTGGCAAGTTCACTATGGAAAAAAAACCTGTCTATCACATAGTCGACGATAAAGAGAAGAAAAAAGCTTCTTAAGTCCTAAAATTTATAAATATGAGTTTCACATCAAAATCAGATGAACAGATAATAGAAATTGCAAATCCAATCTGGCAAAATTTGATTAAGTCTTCAAATATGAAGGATTATGGCGGTTTTACCAGAGATTTTTCATCTCAAATGCTTTATGGAGCAAATGAAGTGGAGCTCGGAAAGCAGTGGGCTAGCAACAAATTAATATGTAGTTTATCTGATGATTATAAGGCTTTTGGCTGTCTTAGAAGAGGCCTACACGTAACTGTTCTTTTTAAACAGAAGAGCACCACTGAAGAAGGAGAGTTCCTTGGAAGACTAGTTCTTGGAGAAGAGGGTGACACAGTCAAAGTTTTTGGTGCAACGATTTTTTAAATAAGACTTGATAAATATTCTTTCTGGGTGTACTTGATAAGTATGCTTGAAAATTTAAATAAAAACCTAAACGTATTCAAGCTAATAAAAAACTCTAAAATATTTTCATATATAAATGCCAAGTTTGTACTCTACATGAGTTTAGCAGCATATTGGGTAGTAATTCTTTCGAGTACATTTTTTGGAATTTAATAATCAAATAGTTGACTTCAAATATTTTCGGGATAATTAACAAACATGGAATTTTTTCTTCCAATAGCAGAAGTTTACGTAAGCCTACCATTCATTTTTATCTTAAGCTTAGCAGTGGGTATCTTATCTGGTCTTTTTGGTGTTGGTGGTGGATTTTTAATGACCCCTTTTTTAATTTTTTTAGGAATTCCACCAGCTTACGCGGTACCTAATGAAGCTAACAATATTTTAGGAACCTCTATATCAGGATCAACCACCCATTATCTTAAAGGAACATTAGATTATAAAATGGGTTTGATGATAGTAGTCGGTGGAGTAGTTGGTACTGCCTTAGGAATTTATACCTTTAGTTATTTTCAAGATATTGGAAAAATTAATATCGTTATATCTCTTGCATATATGTATATACTTGCAATCATTGGTACAATGATGCTTGTCCAGGGTGTCACCGAGATAGATAGAGCACGAAAAAAAATAATAGTTAAGAAAAAATTACACGATCATTATTGGTTTCACGGCTTACCATTTAGAATGAGATTTAAGAAATCAAAACTTTATGAAAGTGCATTTACTCCAATAGTAATTGGTTTTTTGGTAGGTTTTATTGCAGCAATATTAGGTGTCGGTGGAGCTTTTATTTTAGTTCCTGCTATGATTTATATAATTGGAATGCCTACAAAATTAATTCCAGGTACATCTTTATTCGTAACAATTTTTGTAAGCGCAATAGTTACTGTATTACATGCATTTAATTATGGAACAATTGATCTTATATTAGTTACAGTTTTAATTTTAGGTTCGATATTAGGTGTACAAATTGGACAAAAACTTGGAGAAAGAGTTGATAGCTCGCAATTTAAAACTATTTTAGCAGTCTTATTACTGTTAGTAGGTGTCGCAATTGCTTATGATACTTTTTTTGCAGCAGAAAATGTATCAGAAATATATAAAAATTCTAAACCCTCGCTAGGACCTGTTTCAGAATTTGTAAGAGATTTATCTAAAAATGTTCCTTTTCTTTACGGTATGGCATCTATAGTTTTAGCTTTAGGATTAGGAGTTGGAGCAGCAGTTTTACGAAAAGTTTTGTCTAAGTTAAAAGATAAATATATTCCAAAACCAACAATATCTAGTAAGTAACCTTAAGCGCTTCTATAAAGTTTTGTCATTACAAACTCTTTATGACCAAGAGCTTCTGCACAAGTTAACCTACCATTAGCAACTTTAAGAGTTGCTTTTATTAATTCATCACCTGCTTGATCAAGATTCATCTCTCTAGAAAGTATTTTAGATACATCAAGATCAATGTGTTCACTCATAGTTTTAGCAGTTAATGGATTTGCAGTTAACTTAATAACCGGTTCTATTGGATTTCCAATTATATTTCCTTGTCCAGTTGGAAATAAATGAATATTAAATCCGCCTGCTGCCTGAAGAGTGACACACTCAGCAGCTGCTGAGGACGTATCCATAAAATACAATCCTTTTCCCTTGCTAGGTTCTTCGGCAGGTTCAAGAACATCAATAAATTCTCTTGATCCAATTTTTTGAAAATTTCCAAAAGCTTTTTCTTCAATTGTAGTCAATCCTCCTGCAATATTTCCTGCAGTTGGTTGGCTCTCAGATAGGTCGTTAGTTGCTTCTTTTAAAATGAAATCGTTATATGAACTCCAAGTTTTCATAAATTTTTCTTGCGCCTCTTTAGTTTTACCTCTTTTAGCACAAACATTTTCAGCACCTGTTAACTCAGATGTTTCTCCAAAACAAAGATGAACACCTAAAGGCTCAAGTTTATCCATTAAATTTCCAACTGTAGGATTTGACGCTAGCCCTGATGTTGTGTCAGACTCTCCACACTTTACAGAAATCCACAAATCGCTTATTGGACATTCCTCTCTCTGTTTTTCGGATGCCCACATTGAGAGTTCTTGAGCTTTTTTAGAAACTTTTGCGATTGTATCAATATCTCCAACACCCTCGATGCTAAATCCTTCTACAGGCTTTCCAGTTTTTGCAATAGCATCTACAATTCTTTTAGTCCATTTAGGCTCTATACCTATAACTATGACAGCTGCAACGTTAGGATTTTTACCTGTTCCTATCATTGTTCTAAAATGTAATTCAAGATCAGCACCAAATTGCAACCTTCCGTAAGAATGAGGCAAAGCAATAGTCCCTTTAATATTGTTAGATACAGCTTCTGCACATGCATTTGAAATATCATCAACCGGAAGAATAATTACATGATTTCTTGTACCCGCTCTTCCATTTTCTCTTTTGTAACCTAAAAAACTTTTTGGAATATCCATTTTTACCACTTTTTTGTTTTTACATTATGTACATGAACATGGTCACCTTTTTTTATTGACTTAACTACTTTACCAATATCATGTCCATATTTTATAATTGTGTCACCTTCTTTAAAATCTTGTAAAGCAATTTTATGTCCAAGGGGAATTTCTGCCTCAGATTTAATGTTATTTGAGGCGTCATTTTCCATGATCCAACAACCACAATCTTGGCCTTTATTTACTTTTTCAACTACTATTACCCCAACATTGTCTTTTTTATCGTGAATTATTATGTCTGTTTTAGCCATTGTGACGATTTCTTAGTAGAAACTTCGAAAGAATTTATATATTAATCGTTCGATTGCAAACAAATTTTATTGAGTTTTTTTATGACTAAAATGACGACGGAAGAAGCTTTTATTAAAGTTCTTCAAATGCATGGAATTGAACACGCCTTCGGAATTATAGGTTCTGCTTTTATGCCTATTTCAGATTTATTTCCAAAAGCAGGTATAACATTCTGGGATGTAGCTCATGAGACAAATGGTGGATTAATTGCTGATGGTTACACAAGAGCTACTGGAAAAATGTCGATGGTGATAGCCCAAAATGGTCCAGGTATAACTGGATTAGTAACTCCGATTAAAACCGCTTACTGGAACCACACACCTTTATTAGTAGTTACACCACAAGCTGCAAACAAAACTATAGGTCAAGGAGGTTTTCAAGAAGTTGAACAAATGAATTTATTCAAAGATATGGTTTGTTATCAAGAAGAAGTAAGAGACCCGTCTAGAATGGCAGAAGTTCTTAATAGAGTTATTGAAAAAGCATTTAGAGGCTCTGCACCTGCGCAAATAAATGTTCCAAGAGATTATTGGACGCAAGTTATAGACATTGAATTACCACCTATTGTTAGGTTTGAAAGACAGGGTGGGGGCAAAGAAGCAATAGAGAATGCAGCAACACTTTTGTCAAAAGCTAAATTTCCAGTAATTTTATCTGGAGCTGGAGTTGTTTTAGGTGGGGCAATTGATGAATGTAAAAAATTAGCTGAAAAATTAGACGCACCGGTTTGTAATGGTTATCAACATAATGATAGTTTTCCAGGAAGCCACCCTTTAGCTGTTGGACCCTTAGGATACAATGGATCTAAAGCTGCTATGGAATTAATATCTAAAGCAGATGTAGTACTAGCACTTGGCACCAGACTTAATCCTTTTTCAACATTACCAGGATATGGAATTGATTATTGGCCAAAAAAGGCAACAATAATTCAAGTGGATATGAATCCTGACAGAATTGGTCTTACTAAAAAAGTTTCAGTTGGAATTTGTGGAGATGCCAAACAAGTAGCTCAACAGATTTTAGACAAACTTACTTCAGACGCAGGAAATACTGGCAGAGAAGAGAGAAAAAATTTAATTCATAAAACTAAATCTGCATGGTTACAAACTTTATCTGGTTTAGATCATGAGGAGGACGATCCTGGCACAGTTTGGAACAAAGAAGCAAGGGAAAGAGATAAAGATAGAATGTCCCCAAGACAAGCTTGGAGAGCAATTCAAGACGCTTTACCTCAAGATGCAATTATCTCTAGCGATATAGGTAACAATTGCGCAATAGGAAATGCTTACCCAACTTTCGAAAAACCAAGAAAATATTTGGCGCCTGGTTTATTCGGTCCTTGTGGATATGGTTTTCCAGCCATACTAGGCGCAAAAATCGGCTGTCCTGATACTCCGGTGGTAGGATTTGCAGGTGATGGAGCTTTTGGAATTAGTATGAACGAAATGAGCTCATGTGCAAGAGAAGAATGGCCAGCTATCACAATGGTAATTTTTAGAAATTATCAATGGGGTGCCGAAAAAAGAAATTCAATACTTTGGTTTGATGATAATTTTGTCGGAACAGAACTTGATCCCGAATTAAGTTATGCAAAAGTTGCTAATGCTTGTGGACTAAAAGGAGTAACTTGTAAAACAATGGAAGAGACAACCAAAGCAATTAAACAATCTTGCGAAGATCAAAAAAAAGGTATTACAACTTTTATTGAAATAATTTTAAATCAAGAGCTTGGCGAACCTTTTAGAAGAGATGCTATGAAAAAACCTGTTAAAGTTGCTGGTATTAAAAAAGAGGATATGAAGAAACAACCCTCTTTAATTTCTTAACTAATACAAGTTTTTATCTTATAACTGCTTTAACAGAACCTAGTTTATCAACTTTACCAGTATAAAGACCCTTACCTTTAATTGGAACTACACCAACCGAAGAACCAGTAAAAACCCAGAAATCTTTATTTAAATTTATTTTATCTTTTTTAACTTTATTCAAAACAAATCTCAAAGAGTTCAATGGGTTTATGTAGACTGTATTAGTATTACCACTTACGCTTTGATTAATTTTTTTATTTGAAATATTAGTTTTCAAATTCCCAATATTTATTCTTTTATATTTCTTTTTAGCACCTATTAAAAATTTTATATTTGCACCAAAATCACTGCATAAGTCACCAAAAGAAGTAATTCCTTTTTTTCTTTGTCTATAACCAACCACCTCAATACATGGCGCCATGTGAGAAATATATTTAGATATATTTTTCATGGTAATTACACCTTTAGATAAAAAAAAGGATTTTTTAACTTTATAACAAACTTCAAGCTCTATACCTAAAGTTCCTTCATTTATTTTAACACTTTTACCACTGCTTAAAAAATTTCTTTTATAAACTGTTGCGTAAAAAGGCTCCTTTTCTTTTAACTTTTTAATTAAAGGAATACCTGTGCCAGCTGCTTTAAAACCAACTACAGGCAATTTAATTTTACTTTCACAGAGTTTCCTCAGCTTTTGAGCCTCCACCATTTTTTTTGTAAACTTTGAGGGTATTGGTGCAATAATTTTGTTTTTAATAAAAGCTTTACTAATTTTAGTAGCTATATATTCAATTGATGTATTTTTCATTTTATTGCCTCTACAAAGTATCCTGTGGTTAACTTATCCGATGTGAATATTTTTTGAAATACTAAAATTATTGGTAACAGTAAATAATATAACAGTAAAAATAGTCTTCCAAACATCCTTGATAATAAGTTATTTTCTTTTTCTAATCTAATTATATTTACAAAAATGGATTCTAACCATCCATTTCTTTTTTTAATTGTAATATCTGAAAAATTTTTAAAAAGCATTTTAAGACCATAATAAGTAAATCTATAATAGTCATGTGGTTCATCATGTATATGAAAGTTGAATGGAACTGAAACTAAAACCATATCTCCTTTTTCTAATATAGAAAATATATTCTCAACAGCTTTTAATGGATTATGAGTATGCTCTAAAACCTCAAAACAACATATAATTGTGGGTTTATAATTAATTTTTTCTGAAAATTTTTCATCACACAAATCTAGTAATTGATCAGGATTTCTTTTTTTATCATTATCAATTGAATAAACCTTATTAAAATAGATTCTAATAAATTTTTCTATTTCTCCACCAGCACCTATATTTAAAACCTTATGTTCTCTCTTTTTAAGACAAGCTTCTTGTAAACTATTTGAAATAAAAACTTCTAAATTTTTTCTAGATGCTTTTTTACTTAAATGATAAAATATTTTTGAAAACATTGTTAATTATTTTTTTCAATTATTAATATCATAATTTTATATCTAATACTGTTGAAGGATCTAATTTAACTCCAAACCAATTAAGCCTTATATCCAAATGAGGTCCAGTTGATCTACCACTCGAACCTACAGTTCCAATTATATCACCCTGTTTAACAATATCACCCTCTTCTACAAATATTTTATCCATATGCATATATAATGTGGAAATTCCATGTCCATGATCAAAAATAAGTGTTGAACCTGTAAAATATAAATCTTTCTTAGCAAGTGTGACTATTCCACTAGCCATTGCTTTTATTGGTGTCCCAAGCTTTCCCGCAAAATCTATCCCATAATGTGGAGACCTAGGTTTTCCATTTAAAATTCTTTGACTACCATAAATACCAGTTATTATTGCATCATCTAGAGGAGGTATAAATTTATTTTTAAAAAATTTTAAATTTGAATTTATTTCTCTAGCTCTAACGATTAATTTATTTTCTTTTTTAATTCTTGCATAAACTTCTTTAGGAGGTGTGACTTTCTTAGGCTCAAGACCATCAATTCTTTGAATTTTGTATTCTCTTTTAATTACCTTTTTAACTATTTTAGTCTTATCACCATTTAATGTTTTGACGATCACCACATCATTTTTTCTATCTCTATCAAGTCCAAAAACAAAATCACCATCTTCAGTAACTTTTATATCTTTATCATCAATTTTAATTTTGGCTCCGGGTTCTGTTTTTCCTAAAATAAAGTGGCCTTGAATAAATTTACCATTAAATTCAATTGATTTTGCTTGAAATGAAAAAATGAAAACAAATGTTAAAATATATTTTATTATTTTGCAGTCCATCCACCATCTACCAATAAAGATGTGCCAGTAATCATCGATGCTTGATCTGAAGCTAAAAAAACAACAGCACTTGCAATATCTGACAGTTCTGCAAACTTTCCTAGTGGAATATTACCAAGAACTTCTTTCATAAATTTTTTGTCTTTTAAAAATTTTTTAGTCATTGGGGTTACAACAAAAGTTGGGCATATAGTATTTACTCTGATATTGTATTTAGCTAAATCTATTGACATTCCTTTAGTTAATCCTTCTAAACCAAATTTGTTCATATTATAAACACTTCTAATTGGTCCACCCACATGCCCCATTTGTGAAGACATATTAATTATAACTCCCCCAGTTTTTTTTCTTGTTTTTAATTCAATCATCTTTAATGCGCTTAGCTGAGCTATATTAAATGAAGCTATAGTGTTAACTTTTACCAAATACTCCATGTTACTTTTTTTAACTTTAGTAAAATGTTCTGGAATATTTGTTCCCGCATTATTGACAACAACATCTATTCTTTTTTGAGAATTAATAACCTTTTTAATTTGTTCATATTCTGTAACATCACATACAAAATATTTACATTTTACTCTAAATTTTTTAATAATTTTTGAGACTTCTTTTAAATCTTTTTCAGTCCTGCTAATTATTATTAGATTTGTTCCAGCTTCAGCTAAAGCAATTGCGCAGGCTCTCCCCAAACCTTTACCAGCGCCTGTCACAAGAGCTGTTTTGTTTTTTAAATTATATTTTTTTAAGTACATCAAATAATTAAAATTTTTAGGTCAGTATAAATCAAATCTATTGCAACTACCAGTATTGCTAATAAACCAACCCAACCAATCCATTTATACTTTTTTATCCATCCAGATATTAAAGTAGCAGCAGTTGCCATTAAAACTATTGATAAGACTAAACCAAAAACCAAAAGTCCGTAGTGATCTTTTGCTGCTCCAGCTACACCAAGTACGTTATCTAAACTCATTGTAAAATCTGCAATTAATACAGTTGATATAGCTTTTATAAAACTAGACTTATCAATTTTTATGTTACTATTTGGTTCACTATTAGAATTTTTTAGAATATCTTTATAAAGTTTATAGCAAATATATAATAACGCTAAACCACCAATTAATCTTAGACCAGTTATCTGTAACAAGTATGCAGTTAATAGAGTAAGTACTATTCTTAATACTACAGCTCCACCAATTCCCCAAAAAATAATTTTTTTTCTTTCCGCGGCTGGAAATTGAGATGCAACCATACCTATTATTATTGCATTATCACCTGCTAAAACTAAATCGATAAAAACTATTTGTGTAAAAATTATTATTTCTTCATTCATTGCAGATTATCTTCTAATATCATGTCAGATGCTTTCTCTGCAATCATTATAGTCGGTGCGTTTGTGTTTCCTGATGTAATATTAGGCATAATTGATGCATCAACTACTCTTAAATTTTCAACTCCATGAACTTTAAGCCTATCGTCTACAACTGAATTCTCATCTTGACCCATTTTGCAAGTACCAACAGGATGAAATATTGTTTGCGCATAGTCACTACCGGCTTTAACTAGCTCTTCATCGTCTTTAATATGAGCACCAGGACGGTATTCCTCCGGTTCATATTTTTTAAATGTTTCAGTATTTAGCATTATTTTTCTTACAAGCTTTAATCCTTGTGCTGCAACATACCTATCATCATCAGTTGATAAATAATTCATCTTAATCTTTGGATTATCTTTAATATTTTTACTTACAATATTAATTTCTCCTCTACTTGTTGGTCTAATATTAGCAACTGTTGGAGTAATTCCGTCAAAATCATGGAGTTTTGTTGCTCCTAAAATATCTGTACTAATGGGCTGTACATGGAATTGTAGATTTGGAGTCTCTCTAGAACTATCACTTTTAGCAAAACCACATACCTGACTTGCTCCCATAGTCATTGGTCCACTTTGATTAAAGATATATTCTAATCCAATTAAAAATTTTCCAAAAAGACTATTAATTTTCTTATTCAACGATTTTAAATTTTTAACTTTATATACTGGTCTAAACATTAAGTGGTCTTGTAAATTTTTACCAACTCCTTTAAGATTTTTTATTAAATCTATGCCAATTTTGCTTAATTTATCACCATCGCCAATTCCAGAGACTTGTAAGATATGAGGCGATCCAATTGAGCCCGCACTTAATATAATCTCTTTATTAACAGAAATTTTCCTCAAATTTTCTCCAAGAAAGTATTCAATACCTGAAGCTTTTTTACCTTCAAAATTAATCTTTTGAACATGAGCATTAGTTATTATCTTTAAATTTGATCTTTTTTTTGCAGGATTTAAGTAACCTTTTGCTGCACTATATCTTAATTTCAATCCTAATTTATTAAAAGTTGTTGTAAATTGAAAAAAACCAACACCAAAATTATCACCTGTATTAAAATCATTTACCTTAGGAATACCTTTTTCTTCTGCTGCATTTATGAATTCATCAAGCATTTTTAATTTAATTTTTTTATTTGCAACCATGATCGGACCTTCATCACTATGAAATTTGCCTTTACCTAACTCATTGTTTTCTGATTTTATAAAGTACGGTAATACATCATCCCATCCCCAACCTTTGTTACCTTGCTGACGCCAATTATCATAATCGTTACTTTGACCCCTTATCCACAACAAGCCATTTATTGATGAACTACCTCCTAATGTTTTGCCTCTTGGATATCTTATTGACCTGTTATTCATCGTCTCATCTTTTTCTGTTCGAAAACACCAATCTACTTTTGGATTATGCATTGTCTTATAATAACCAACGGGTATATGTATCCATGGATAATTATCTTTTCCACCAGCCTCTAACAGTAAAACTTTATTTTTAGGATTTATTGATAATCGATTAGCTAAAACACAACCAGCTGAGCCTGCTCCAATAATAATGTAATCAAAATTTTCCATAATCACTTTGGGTTTATTTTTATACTGAATCTCTCATTTTTACTAGGTTTATTGAGATATTTGGTTCTTGTATCGTTATAGGATTTTTGTCAGAATTAGTTTTTTAAAAATAACTTAAGAGAGGGAAATTATGAAAAAAATTATTTCAATCTTGTTTACCGCTTTTTTAGTTTTTGGTTTCGTATCAAACGCTAGCGCTAAAACATTGAAATGTCAGACCGTTCTTAATACTAAAGCAGATGAAGTAAAAATGCTTAAAGACTTCACTGATACTGTAACAGCTTTAACTGATGGATCTTTAAAATTTGAAATTTTACCAGCAGGAGCAGTTGTTGGAGTTAAAGAAACGTTAGATGCGGTTGACAAAGGCTTAATTGACTGTGGTTTTGCTTGGACACACTATTGGTCAGGTGATCACCCAGCAGCTATGTTATTTGGTTCACCTGTAGCAGGAGGTGGAGTAGGTATAGATAACTTAGCATTTCTATCATGGTTCCAATACGGTGGTGGTAAAGAACTTTACGACCAATTATGGAAAGAAATGGGAAGAGATATAAAAGGATTTATGCTTCAACCAGTTGGACCAGAAGCTTTAGGTTGGTTTCCAAAACCAATTAAAGATATGGCTGACTTTAGAAAATATAAATTCAGAACTCCTCCAGGAATTCCTGGACAAACTTATAAAGACATTGGTATAGCATCTGTTGCTATGGGTGGTGGTGATATTTTACCAGCACTTGAAGCAGGTACTATTGATGCAGCTGAGTGGTGTTGTCCAAAACCAGATTTAACGTTTGGTTTTCAAAAAGTCTTAAAACATTACTACTTACAAGGATTACACCAAGTTGTAGTTAATGCAGACTTTTACATAACTGGAAAAACTTATAATGCAATGACGGCTCACGAGAAAAAATCTCTTGAAGTTGCTGCTAATGCATCACTAGCAAAATCTTTAAGCTACAGAATTTACGAAAACGGTAAAGCTTTACAAGAGCTTACTACTAAGCATGGGGTTAAATTAGAAGACACTCCATCTGATTATTTCGTAGAATATATGGCTGCAGCAAAAGCTACTTTAAATAAAAATGCTGAGAAAAACGCATTTTTCAAAAAAGTATATGACTCTATGAAAGAGTTTGCTGATGTTGCTGTTCCTTTCTGGAGCGGTGCTCAAATGTCAAATGCTAAGCTTGGAATGGCTCACGCAGCGACATTGAAGTAAAAAAGTAATAACTTTTAAATTTAATAAGAGCGGACTTTACAGTCCGCTCTTTTTGTTTAAAATTCCTTTATGTCAGACAAACAATCAAACTTTGATATATCAGATGAAATGATTGCTGAGAGGCGAGGGACCTCTAATAAAATGCCTGAAGATATGCCATCATGGATGGCAAATACCATATTAAGAATAGATAAATTTAGTAAAATCGTTGGAAATATAGTTTGTTGGATTTTAATTCCATTAATTTTCGCAATGACTTACGAAGTCATTGCTCGAAAATTATTTTTAGCTCCTACAATTTGGGCTTACGATATAAGTAGATTTCTTTATGGTGCATTATTTATGCTAGGTGCAGCTTATGCTCTATCAAAAGGAGTTCATATTAGAGCAGATTTTTTATATAGAAATTTTAAAACTAAGACACAGGGTTTAATAGATTTTTGGTTATATATTTTATTTTACTTTCCAGGATTGCTTGTTTTTCTATACATGACAACCGGTTTTGTTGAAGAGTCTATTAGAAGAGGTGAAAGAGGCATGGATACTACTTGGATGCCTTTTATGTGGCCAATTAAAACTTGCTTATTGGTTGGAATAATCTTTTTATTAATTCAAGGTGTATCAGAATTATTAAAAAGTTATTGGGCAAGTAAAAAAGGTGAATGGCCAGGGGAATATAAATGATCGCAGAGTTAATTGATCCAGCAATATTAGGTTTTATTTTAGTTGGTGTAATGTTGTTTGCAATATTTGTTGGTTTTCCAATTTCATTCACATTAATTTTTTTAGGATTTGTTTTCGGATATTTAGGATTTGGAAAATTAGTTTTTTATTTAATGACGCTACAATTTTCCATGGTAATGACCGAACAAACCCTAGCAGCAGTCCCGCTATTTGTATTTATGGGGATAATGATGGAACAAGCTGGTTTAATGGAAAGATTATTTTCAGCTTTTCAATTAATGCTGGCTAAAGTTCGAGGCTCTTTATATTACGCTGTTTTATTTGTCTCAGTTATATTCGCAGCTGCAACAGGAATTGTTGGTGCTTCAGTTACAATTTTAGGAATTATGGCTGCAAAATCAATGAACCGTTCAAGTTACAATGTGAGACTTGCGGCTGGAACTATAACTGCTGGTGGAACTTTGGGAATATTAATCCCACCAAGTATAATGTTAGTTGTGATGGGTCCTATTATGGAAATTCCAGTTATTGACTTATTTGCAGCTGCAATTTTTCCTGGAATTTTATTAGCAACATTGTACGCAGCCTATACTACAATCAGATGTATGATGAATCCTGAGCTTGGGCCACCTTTACCAGAAGATATGAGGGCCACAAGTATGAAAAAAGTTTGGATTGAGTTTTTCTTAGGTTTAGTACCTCCAGCGGCTCTAGTATTTGCAGCACTAGGAAGTATTTTGTTAGGATTTGCTACTCCAACAGAGGCAGCAGGATGTGGAGCAATGGGAGCGCTTCTATTATCGCTGGCTTACAAAAAATTAACTTTACCTAAATTACAAGAGGCTTTAGTTAAAACTTTGGAGATCACAGCATTAATTATGGTATTAGTTGCGGCCTCAAATTTTTTTGGAGCAGTTTTTGCAAGATTGGGCACACCAACATTATTAACTGAATTTTTATTGGGTTTAGAAATGAACAAATATTTAATATTAGGTATGATAATGATAATGATTTTTTTACTTGGCTGGCCATTAGAATGGGTTCCTATTGTCATGATTATTATTCCTATTATTTTACCTTTAGTAGAAGCTTTAGGTTTTAATTTAACTTGGTTTGCGATTCTAGTAGCTGTTAATCTTCAAACCGCCTGGTTATCACCTCCAGTTGCATTATCTGCATATTTCTTGAAAGGAGTTGTGCCTGAATGGGACTTAAAAGATATATACCTGGGTATGATGCAATTTATGGTTCTTCAGATAATTGGCTTAATTATAATAATAATTTTTCCTAAAATTGTACTTTGGCTACCTTCCGTCTTATATGGACAGTGATTTATATATGAATAATATGTAAAGGTGAGTCTCAATAAAGAAAAAATTGAATTATCTAACTGGGAGCTAGTTTCTGTAAACCCAAATAGCAAAAATTGGAATTGGACAGATATTTTTTGTTTTTGGTCTGTTGGCACCCAAAGTATAATTTCTTTTGCACTAATAAGTTCACTTTATCTTCTTTATGATTTGAATTTTTATGAAGTATTTTTTGGTACAATTATAGCATCTTTGTTAATTTGTTTTTTATCAAGTATTGTTGGATTACCATCTCAAAAACATGGCATACCTTTTCCTGTATTTTTAAGAATATCTTCAGGTTATTTAGGTGCAAAATATATTTCACTATTACGAGGAATTGTCGGAATATTTTTTTTTGGAGTTCAAACTTATTTTATATCAAGGTCAATAGGATACCTAATAAGAATTTCCCTTTTTAATATAGATAGCAATTTATTAAATAACGATATTTTTTTAATATTTTTTATGAGTATGAATTTAATAGATTGGATAGCTTTATTACTAACGTTGTTTTTACAATATTTTCTATTTAGCAGGGGACAAAAGTTGATTAGAAATATTATAAATTTTTCTGCATTATTTGTTTACTTTGGTCTTTTTTTATTTTTTGTAATTTTTTTAGCAGAGTCTGATTATTATGTAACAGATACACTTATTAGCCAACTTAATATAGTTAATGGTTTAGAAAACTTTAGAATGAAAAACACTCTAGGGGTTACAGGAACTTTTTTTGCTTATTATTCTATTTTAATTCTCAATTTTGGAGATTACTCTAGATATGTAAAAAATTATTCTGAATTACTAAAAGGTAATATAAGTTTAGTTTTAACCTCAATAATTTTTTCTTTTTTCGCATTATTTATTGTGACAGGATCTGATATATATTTTAAAACTAACTCTATAGAAATAAATAACCTGTTAACGAACCCAACAGATATTATTGGTAAAATAAACAATACTTACTTAACAGTTTCAGTTTTAATATTTATTTTAATCGCTTCATTATCGTCTAATTTAATTGCGAATTATATACCTTCTCAAAACGTAATATTAAATTTTTTACCAAAAAAAATGACATTAAAAACCTCTGGTCTATTCATAATATTTCTTGGTTTATTTGTTGCATTTTTATGGACACCTTTTTTTAGTCAAAATGGATCACTCTCGATTATAGATACTTTAGCCTGTTTTTTTGGACCTATATTTGGTGTTATGACAATTGATTACTATTACATAAAAAAAAAGGAAATAATCAATAGTGATATTTTTTTTGCGAGACAAGAAAGTGTCTATATGTATTCAAAAGGCTGGAATTACAAGGCAGTTTACTCAATATTAATTGGGACAGTTTTCGCATTTACAACTATTTGGAATTTTAGTTTTAATAACTATGAGTCTTTCTCTTGGATAATAGGTTTAATCGTTTCAAGCATTATTTATTACTTATTAGCTAGTGAACAATGAATAAATTTGATTTAAAAAAAAGAGCAGCAATAGTTACAGGAGGAGCTCAAGGTTTTGGTTTAGATATAGCAAAAAGATTTCTTAAATCTGGAGCAAGAGTAATTATTTGGGACAATGATGAAAATGAGCTTAAAAAGCTTGAAAAAAAAATTAAAAATAAAAATTTACTTAAACAGATGGTTGACGTAACAGATCCTGAAAACGTTGAAGATGCTGTTAAAAAAATCACTAAAAATATTAAAATTGATATATTGGTTAATAGTGCTGGTATTACTGGCTCGACTACTGAACTGTGGAAGTACGATTATGAAGAATGGAAAACAATTGTTGATATAAATTTACACGGAACTTTCAATTGCTGTAAGGCAGTAGTTCCACATATGATAAAAAAAAATTATGGAAGAATAGTTAATATAGCTTCAGTTTCTGGAAAAGATGGTAACGCAAAGGCTAGCGCATATAGTTCCTCAAAAGCAGGCGTTATTGCTCTTACAAAATCTCTGGGAAAGGAATTAGCAAATAAAAATATAGCTGTTAATGCAGTTACACCAGCAGGCGCTAAAACAAGGATTTTAAATCAAATGTCTAAGGAACATGTAAAAAGAATGCTTTCAAAAGTTCCAAGAGCAAGATTTCTTAATTTAAATGAGCTTTCATCAATGGTATGTTGGCTTTCATCTGATGAAAACTCTTTTTCCACCGCCGCAGTATTTGACATTAGCGGCGGCAGATCTACATATTAATTTATTTAATTTTAGGTTTTTCAATAGGCAACATAGTATTTTCCAGTTTATACAAACTATCCTCATTAGCGATAACAGGTGCCAAAATAATTATTGACCAATAAATTAGAAGCATAAAGATTGATATTAATTTCAAAGTTTCTCTCCATTAATTATACAATTTTTCTTATTAATTTTTTGGTCAAAGTTATCTAAATTTTCATTGTTGATAATCCATACAAAAGATTTTTCGTAAGTATTATCTTCAGCTAATTTAGTACATTTCTTGCCAAGTTTAACTGAGTGTGTTGAGCAACCAGTTAGAACTAATAACAATATAAGGGGTATTAAAAGTTTCATAAGTCTTAATTAACTTTAAATAATGAATTTCGAATGTCTGAAAAATGTCAAAAGTAAGATTTTCAAATTATTTGAATTTTTTTTTATTTAGGTTATAGCTTCCTTGAATGAAAAAATTTATAATATTAATCATCTCGATTTTCTTTTTTACTAATGTATATGCAGAAAATTTAGAAATATTTTTATTTAATGATAAGGAGCTAGATACCTTAAAGGTAAGAAAAATTAGAGGTGCTAAAAACCTCACCAATTACAGCCTCGGTAATAACGATAAAGGTAATTTTTTGAGAGCTGAAGTTGAAGATGGAGGATCAGGTTTAGGAAAAGAAGTTTCGGTGGATCTCAATAAAACCCCTTTTTTAAATATCACTTGGAAAGTTGAAAAAGACCTGAGTGGCATTAATGAGAAATCAAAAAAAGGTCATGATTTTGCAGCAAGATTTTTCGTAGTTAAAAAAACCGGGCTAACACCGCTTTCAAATAAAGCGATAAACTATGTTTTTTCAAGTAATGAAGAAATCGGAGACTTTTGGACTAGCCCTTATACTAAAAGCTCGATTGACTACGTGATATCATCAACCAAAAATAACTTAAATGAATGGGTTACAGTGAAAACTAATGTTAAGGAAGATTATAAAAAATTGCATAATTTAGATGTCGATATATTAGATGGTGTTGCGATAATGGCTGACACTGATCAGTCAAAAAAACTATCTATTTCTTATTTTCAAAGTATATATTTTTCAGCTAATTAATAAATTTAAAATGCACGAATTTAATTATAAATTAAAAGTATTCTATGAAGATACTGATGCAGGTGGTGTTGTATATTATGCAAATTATCTAAAGTTTTTTGAAAGAGCAAGAACAGATGCAATTTCTAATATTGGTTTGAGTAACAAAAAATTATTAGATGAATATGGAGTTTTTATAATAGTTAAATCGTGTAATGTTGAGTACTTAAAACCTGCTAAGCTTGAGGATCAACTCGAGATTAAATCAAGTATAATTTCTACATCTAATACATCTTTTAGAATGAAGCAAAAAGCATTCAGAGATCAAGAATTAATTACAGATTGTGAAATTCACTTAGTATTAGTTGACAAAAGTGGTAGGCCCACAAAAATTCCTGATATATTGAAAGAAAAAATTATAATTAATTAAAATCTTTGATTTTTTGGAATAATCGAACCATTTTATTTTCATTAATTCTGCCTGTATTAACATTCCTAGGACTAGGATGATAACAACCAACCAACTTTATACCATTTTTAAGGCTATAAATTTTTGCGTGACCAAACTTAATTTTTTGATCAAGATTTATCTTTTTTTTATAAAAGTATTTACAAGCATCAAATGCAATTTTTCCAAGACAGACAATAACTTTTAAGTTTTTAAGTAGCTCAATTTCATTATTAAAAAAATTTGAACAATTATCTAGTTCTTTTTTCAATGGTTTGTCCTCTGGAGGAACACATTTCAAAGCAGCTGTTATGTATGCATTTTTAAGTTTTAGACCATCATTAATATGATCTGAGTTAATTTGATTAGAAATATTTGCTTTAAATAAACATTTGTACAAAAAATCTGAGGATTTATCTCCTGTAAAAACTCTTCCAGTCCTTGTGCCTCCATGAGCAGCCGGAGCTAAACCAACAAATAACATTTCTCCGTTTATATCACCAAAACCTGTAATAGGTTTTCCCCAATATTGTTGATTAATATACTGTTTCCTTTTTTTTTTTAATATTTTTTTTCTAAAATTAATCAAACGGGTACATGACCTACATTTTATTATTTTGTTATTTAGCTGAGATATATTATTAATCATCTTGTGAAATACATTAATTTAATTATATTTTTTTTTCTATCAATTTTTTTTACCCCAGTTTACCCTAATGAAAATATTGTTAATCAGATAAAAGAAGGAAATAAAATTATTTTTATAAGGCATTCACTAGCACCTGGCAGTGGAGACCCACACAATATAAATTTAGATGACTGTGATACACAAAGAAATTTAAGTATTGAAGGGATAAGTCAATCAAAAAATATTGGAATTTTTTTTACAAGTAATAATATTAAAGTCGATAACGTTCTTTCAAGTGAGTGGTGCAGATGCAAAGATACTGCTTTTTATGCATTTACAAATTATAATACTTTCGATGCACTTAATTCTTTTTATGATCAGAAGTTCTATAAAAATAAAAAAAAACAAATTGAAAAATTAAAAAAGTTTATTAAAAATTGGGATAAAGATTCTATTTTAATTTTGGTAACACACTACGTCGTTATTTTAGAATTATTAGGAGTTAGTAGCGGTTCTGGTGAAATTATAGTGTCAAATAAAGATTATGAATTAATTGATAGAATTCAGATTGATTAATTTTCCTCTTTATTTTTTTCAACAAATATTAATGCAACTAAGAACAATGCTGTCCAAAACATAGCTATTAGTCCTTTTTTAATACTAGTTTCAGAACCCCAAATATCTAAAAATAAAGCACCAAATATTATCCCTAAGATATACAATATCACGACATGCTTTATTTTAAACATTAGATACAATTTTCCTTTTTTTTTCTATTGAAATACCATTTTCACATTTAAATTTATATGACTTCTCAAAACTTTGTAGTTGCCATCCTTTCATTCTAGATCTTATCTCTTTTAAATTCTCTAATTTCCATTCCTCATCAGTATTTTTGTCTTTCCATTTAATTTTTTCTTCAGAATTTCTAGCACAACCATAACAATATCCAGAAATTGGATCGGTTTTGCAAATACTAATACATGGCGAAACAATCATAAATTTACTGCATTATTTATCGCATAAATATTCTAATTGGACAATTTTAATCTATCATATATAAGTCATTTAAAAATTGGGCGAGTGGCGGAATTGGTAGACGCGTTGGTCTTAGGAACCAATATGGCAACATGTGAAGGTTCGAGTCCTTTCTCGCCTACCATAGTACTATGAAAGTAACAGTAGAAAATAAAAAAAATTTAGTAAAAAATTTAAAAGTTTTAATTGATAAAACTACCATCAATAAAGAACTAGAACAAAGATACGAGCAAATTAAAAAAGATGTTGTCCTCAAAGGATTTAGACCTGGCAAAGTTCCCACCGAAATAATTAAAAAACAATTTGGGAAAGCAGTTTATGGAGAGGTGATAGATAAAATTTTAAAAGAAAGCTCAACAAAAGCTATAAATGACAAAAAAATAAAACCTGCACTACAGCCAAAAATAGATCTTAAAACATTTGGTGAGGGAAAAGATTTAGAATATACTATAAGTGTTACAGAGTTTCCTGAAGTTAAATTAGAGTCACTTGATAAAATCAAGTATGATGAGTATGAGATAAAAATCAACGAGTCAGAGACAAATAACAGAATTAAGGAAATAGCCAAAAGTCAAAAAAATTTCATTGAAGTTGATCCAGCAAAAGTGGCAAATGAGGGAGATCTTATTTCATTTGACTATAAGGCTACAGTAGATGGAAATCAATTTGAAGGTAATGAAGGAAAAAATACGCAATTAGAAATTGGAAAAGATTTGTTTATTAAAGGTTTTGATAAACAACTAATTAAATCCAAAAAAGGTGATGAAATAAAAGTAGAGGTGACCTTACCTGAAAACTTTCCAAAAAAAGAGTTAATTGGGAAAAAAGGAGTTTTTATCTGTAAAATAAATTTTGTTAAAAAACCAAAAGAGGTTGAAGTAAATGACGAATTTGCAAAAACCCTTGGTGCTAAAGATTTAAATGATTTAAAAAAAATTATATCAAAGCAAATAAATGAAGAGTTTAAAAATTCTTTAAACTTGATATCAAAAAATCAAATCCTAAAAGGGTTAGAGCAAATTAAAGTTGGGGATCTACCTCAAACACTAATAGATGAGGAAGTTAAATTATTAGGTCAAGGTCAAACTGAGGATGATTTAAAAAAAAATAAAACTAATTTAGAAAAAAATGCCTCAAAAAGAATTAAACTTGGTTTAGTTTTAAATGAAATTGGAGAAAAAAATAAAATTAAGGTAGATCCTGAAGAAATTCAATCAGAAATACAAAAACAACTAAGCATGATGCCAGGCCAAGAAAAAATTATTATGGATTATTATAAAAAAAACCCTTCAGCTTCAGCAAGTCTTAGAGGAACACTTTATGAAGAAAAAATAATTAATTTTATCAAGTCAAAAGCAAAATCAAATAAGAAAATTTTAGATAAAAAAGAAGCAGAAAAAATTATTAAAGCTGAAAACAAAAAAAATATAGAAGAACAAAAGAAAATTATGAAAGCTTCATCTGTGCTCAAAGATAATATCAAGACTAAAAAAAAAGAGAATAAAGCCCAAATTAAGAAAAAAACAAAAAAAGTTAGCAAAAAGTAATTACAAGTTGTATAAGTGATTGATTCGATATTATGAGCTTTAAAATACCAGAACATATGAATAATTTAATACCGATGGTAGTAGAACAATCATCAAGGGGAGAGAGAGCTTATGATATCTATTCAAGGCTTCTCAAAGAACGAATTGTTTTTTTGGTTGGGCCAATAAATGATAATGTCGCTTCTTTAATAACTGCGCAACTTCTATTTTTAGAATCTGAGAATCCAAAAAAAGAAATTTTTTTATATATTAATAGTCCAGGTGGCTTAGTAACTGCTGGCCTTGGTATATATGATACAATGCAATATATTAAACCAGAGGTCTCAACATTATGTATCGGGCAAGCAGCATCAATGGGATCTTTTCTGTTAGCTGCTGGACAAAAAGGTAAAAGATTTTCTTTACCAAATTCTAGAATAATGGTTCATCAACCTTCAGCAGGTTTTCAAGGTCAAGCAACTGATATTGAAATACATGCAAATGAGGTTTTATCATTAAAAAAAAGATTAAACGAAATTTATTCAAAACATACTGGAAAGAATGTGGACGAAATAAAAGAGGCATTAGAGAGAGATAATTTTATGACACCAGATAATGCTAGAGATTTTGGCTTAATTGATCAAGTGGTAGAAAAAAGAAAGTAGTTTTCCACTATATCTAGACAGAATTAAATTCAAAACTTGATACATAGACTCATTATATAATAGAATAATTTAATTGATTCGTTTTATAAATTATGAGTAATAATAAAAATATTTTGTACTGTTCTTTCTGTGGCAAAAGCCAACATGAAGTAAGAAAATTAATTGCTGGTCCAACTGTATTTATTTGTGATGAATGTGTTGAGCTTTGTATGGACATAATCAAGGAAGAAAACAAAGATACATTTGTTAAACATCAAGACGGATTGCCATCACCAAAGCAAATTTGTTCAGTTTTAGACGATTATGTAATCGGACAGAGTTTAGCAAAAAAAGTTTTGTCTGTAGCAGTTCACAATCACTACAAAAGATTAAATTACGAAAGCAAAACTAGTAAAAACGTAGAATTAGCGAAATCAAATATACTTTTGATCGGTCCAACGGGATGCGGTAAAACTTTATTGGCTCAAACTTTAGCGAGAATTTTAGATGTACCATTTACTATGGCAGACGCAACAACTTTAACAGAAGCTGGTTATGTAGGTGAAGACGTAGAAAATATTATTTTAAAACTTTTACAAGCAGCAGATTATAATGTTGAAAAAGCACAAAGAGGAATAGTCTACATTGATGAAGTAGATAAAATTAGTAGAAAATCTGAGAATCCTTCTATTACTAGAGATGTCTCTGGTGAGGGAGTACAGCAAGCTCTATTAAAAATAATGGAAGGTACGATTGCTAGTGTGCCCCCGCAAGGTGGTAGAAAACATCCACAGCAAGAATTTCTTCAAGTAGATACAACAAATATACTGTTTATTTGTGGAGGAGCATTTGCAGGTCTTGATAAAATCATATCTCAGAGAGATAAGGGATCGTCAATTGGCTTTGGTGCTAAAGTTAAATCTATTGACGAAAAAAAAGTTGGTGAATGGATAAAAAATTTAGAGCCAGAGGATTTATTAAAGTACGGATTAATTCCAGAATTTATTGGAAGACTTCCAATCACAGCAACTTTGGATGATTTAGATGAGAAATCTTTAATTAAAATTCTTCAAGAGCCAAAAAATTCATTAATAAAGCAGTACCAAGAATTATTTAAACTAGAAGGCACAAAATTAACATTCAAGGATAATGCTATAAAAGAAGTTGCTTTAAAAGCAATAAACAAAAAAACTGGAGCTAGAGGATTAAGATCGATTCTTGAAAGTGTTCTATTAAAAACAATGTTTGAATTACCAAGCATGGAAAATGTAAGTGAAGTCATAGTTGATATTGGATCTGTAAAAGGTGAGTCTCAACCCATTGTAGTTCATTCCAAAAATAATAAAGATAAAGAAAAATCAAAGACGTCTGCTGCGTAATATTGCGCTTAATAAACCACAAAAAACTATTGCAATATTGCCTTTAATATCCATATACTAATGTATGGAAGTAAAATTTAATTCTGCATTGTTGCCACTAAGAGATATAGTAGTATTTCCAAGCATGGTAATTCCATTGTTTGTTGGAAGAGACAAATCAATAACCGCTCTGAATGAGGTAATGAAAAAAGATAAAAAAATTATCTTAGTTACTCAAAAAAATTCTGAAGTAGATGATCCTAAAAAAAACGATGTTTTTTCTTATGGTTGTGAAAGCAATATACTTCAACTTTTAAAATTACCTGATGGTACGGTTAAAGTATTGGTTGAAGGTATCTCAAGAGTTAAAATAAACGAATTTGACGATAAAAAAAATTTTATTTTATGCAGTTATGAAAAAATAAATGATTTAGATGAAAAAACAGAGGATTTAATGCCACTGGCATTAACCTCGATTAAAAAATTAGAGAGACTTACATCAATAAATAAAAAAATTTCTAATGAAACTATAAATAATATTAAATTGTTAAAAGATCCATCTAAAATAGCTGATAACATTGCTTCACACTTGAACACCAGCATATCTGAAAAACAACAAGTTTTTGAAACTTTAGATGTAAAAAAAAGGATTAATTTAATTAACAAAATAATGGAAAATGAAACAAGCATTATTGGTGTTGAAAAAAGAATTAGAGGAAGAGTTAAAACTCAAATGGAAAAGACTCAAAGAGAATACTATTTAAACGAGCAGCTTAAAGCAATCCAAAAAGAACTTGGTGAAATTGAAGACGGAAAAGATGAAACTTCAAATTTAAATAAATCAATTTTGAAAGCTAAAATGCCAAAAGAAGTAGAAAAGAAATGTATGTCAGAATTAAAGAAACTAAAAAATATGAGTCCAATGTCTGCAGAAGCAACAGTTGTAAGAAACTATCTGGATTGGATGATAGATATTCCCTGGTTTAAAAAAGATAAAGTTGACATTGATTTAAATAAAGCTCTAAAAATCTTAGATGAAGATCATTTCGGTCTAGAAAAAGTTAAAGAGAGAATTATTGAATTTTTAGCTGTTCAAAAAAGAATGAATAAAATCAAAGGTCCAATTTTATGTTTAGTTGGACCACCAGGAGTTGGCAAAACATCTTTAGGTAAATCAATTGCCAAAGCCACAAATCGACAATTTGTTAGAATGTCGTTGGGTGGCGTTAGAGATGAAGCGGAAATAAGAGGTCATAGAAGAACTTATATTGGTTCGTTACCTGGTAAAATTATACAAATGATGAAAAAAGCTGGAACTAAAAATCCACTTTTTTTATTAGATGAGATTGATAAAGTTGGAAATGATTATCGTGGAGACCCATCTTCTGCGTTACTAGAGGCACTTGATCCTGAGCAGAACACTTCTTTTAATGATCATTATTTAGAGGTAGATTACGATTTATCTGATGTATTATTTGTAACAACTGCAAATACATTAAATATTCTGCCACCATTATTAGATCGTATGGAAGTAATTAGAATACCTGGGTACACAGAAGATGAAAAAATTAATATAGCAAATAAATATTTATTACCAAAACAAATTAAAGATAATGGAGTTAAAGAAGGTGAAATGGAATTGGATGATGGTACTATAAAAGATGTGATAAGGTATTATACTAGAGAGTCAGGTGTAAGGAATTTAGAAAGAGAGATATCAAAGATCTCAAGAAAAGTTGTAAAAAAAGTTGTTAATAACGAGTCTCAAAAAGTTGAGGTAAATAGTGAAAATTTACCAGATTTTCTTGGAGTAAGAAAATTTAAATTTGGCGAATTAGAAGATCAAAACAAGGTAGGTGTTGTGACAGGACTTGCTTGGACAGAGTTCGGAGGAGAAATACTTAAGATAGAAACAGTTAACATGCCGGGCAAAGGAAGGATGCAAATTACAGGAAAATTAGGTGACGTAATGCAAGAGTCTGTTAAAGCTGCAAAATCTTATGTAAGATCTAAATGTTTAGAGTTTGGTATCATTCCACCAACTTTTGAAAAAAAAGATTTTCATATACATGTGCCTGAAGGCGCAACACCTAAAGATGGACCCTCTGCTGGAATAGCAATGGTTACCTCAATTGTATCATCAATAGCTAAAATTCCAGTTAATAAAGATATAGCAATGACTGGTGAAGTTACAATTACTGGTCAAGTCTTACAAATAGGTGGATTAAAAGAAAAATTACTTGCAGCACATCGTGCTGGAATAAAGCATGTTTTAATACCAAAAGACAATAAAAAAGATTTAATTGATATACCAAAAAAAGTTATTAGCGATATTAAAATTACAACTGTAGAAACTGCTGATGAAGTTTTAAAAATTGCTTTAACTAAGGAACTTAAACCGACACAATGGGTTGAAGTTGATAAGCTTTCAGACAATAAGAAAAGTGAAAAAACGCCTGCAAGTATACAGTAATTTACAATTTACATTTAAATAACACTAATGTAATACTACATTTCTTTTGTGGGCGGTTAGCTCAGTTGGTAGAGCATCTCGTTTACACCGAGGGGGTCAAAGGTTCGAGTCCTTTACTGCCCACCAAAAGAAAAAACTTAGGTTAAAAAAAAAGGGGGTGTAGCTCAGTTGGTTAGAGCGATCGCCTGTCACGCGATAGGTCGCGGGTTCGAGTCCCGTCACTCCCGCCATTATTGATAACTATTATCAATTGCTCAAATAAATAGTAAATAAGCCCAGAAAAACGTGACGTAACTGCACTTTCAATTAATTAAAAAGCTTATATATAAATGAGTATGTACATAGATTTTTTAAACAATTATTTAACAATAATTATTTTTTTAGGAATATCATTAGTATTAAGTATAGGCTTTATAGTTTTAAACTTGCTTGCATCACCTAAAAATCCAGATCCTGAAAAATTATCTGCTTACGAATGCGGCTTTGAGCCTTTTAATGATTCCAGGATGGAGTTTGATATTAGGTTTTACCTAGTTGCAATATTATTTATAATTTTTGATCTTGAAATAGCTTTTCTGTTTCCTTGGGCTATCACTCTTGGAAATATAGGTATTTTTGGTTTTGTTTCTATGATGATTTTTTTATCAATACTTACAGTTGGATTTATATACGAATGGAAAAAAGGTGCACTAGATTGGGAATGAATTAAAATATATGAAAAATGAAAATCAGATACCAGAAGAATTTAGAGAATTAGCAAAAAATTTTGCTGATAAGGGTTTTATTACAACATCTTTAGATAACTTAGTTAATTGGGCTAGGGCAGGATCTTTACATTGGATGACTTTTGGTTTGGCATGTTGCGCAGTAGAAATGATGCAAACTTCAATGCCTAGATATGATTTAGAGAGATTTGGTGCAGCACCTAGAGCTTCACCAAGACAATCAGATGTTATGATTGTTGCTGGGACATTAACTAATAAAATGGCACCTGCTTTAAGAAAGGTTTACGACCAAATGCCAGAACCAAGATATGTTATATCAATGGGTAGTTGTGCAAATGGAGGAGGATATTATCATTATTCTTATTCTGTAGTTAGGGGATGTGACCGGGTGGTTCCTGTTGATATTTATGTTCCAGGTTGTCCACCATCTGCTGAAGCACTTTTATATGGAATAATGCAATTACAAAAAAAAATTAGAAACAAAGGTTCGTTAGAAAGATAATGAATTTAATTGATCTAGAAAAGAAAATTAATTCAGAATTAAATACAAAAATTAATTCTTCAAGTATTAACCATAATATTTTAAATATAAATATTAGCAAAGATACACTTGTTGATGTTTTGGCTTTTTTAAAAACTAATAGTTTCAGTAGATTTAGACAATTAATTGATATAACAGCTGTCGATTTTATTGGTAAAGAAAATAGATTCAGAATGGTATATTTGCTTTTAAGTCATGAATATAATTTACGAATTAAAATATATTTTGATATTAACGAGAATGAATTTGTAAACTCAATAACCAAAATATTCCCATCTGCAAATTGGATGGAAAGAGAAGTCTTCGATATGTATGGCATTAAATTTAATGATCATCCTGATATGAGAAGAATTCTAACAGATTATGGTTTTGTTGGATACCCATTAAGAAAAGACTTCCCTTTAACAGGACATAAAGAGGTAAGATATAGCGAGGAAAAAAAAAAAGTTGTATATGAGCCTGTAAAATTAGAGCAAAATTATAGAAATTTTGATTACTCAAGCCCTTGGGAAGGAACAAAATATTTAAAAAAAGAGGTTTCAAAAAAAGATGACTAAAGAAAAAAAAACTTTAAACCTTAATTTTGGACCCCAACACCCTGCAGCTCATGGAGTGTTAAGATTAATTTTAGAATTAGATGGAGAGGTTGTCGAAAAAGCAGACCCGCATATTGGATTACTTCACAGAGGAACCGAAAAATTAATTGAAAATAAAACTTATTCACAAGCAATACCATATTTTGATAGACTTGATTATGTTGCCCCAATGAATCAAGAACATGCTTTTGCACTAGCCATAGAAAAAATTATGGAAATTGAAGTGCCAATAAGAGGGCAGTTTATTAGAGTAATTTTTTGTGAAATTGGTAGAATTTTAAGTCATATTTTAAATATAACTACACAAGCTTTAGATGTTGGAGCGTTAACACCATCTTTATGGGGTTTTGAAGAAAGAGAAAAATTAATGGAATTTTATGAAAGAGTTTCAGGTTCAAGATTACATGCTAATTATTTTAGACCTGGAGGTGTTCATAAAGATTTACCAAGAGGGCTGGATAAAGATATATTAAATTTTTGTAATTCCTTTCCTAAAATTATTGATGACTTAGAAACTTTACTTACTGACAACAGAATTTTTAAGCAAAGAAATGTTGATATAGGAATAGTCTCAAAAGAAGATGCACTAGATTATTCATTTTCAGGAGTTATGTTGAGAGGCTCTGGTGTTGCTTGGGATCTAAGAAAATCTCAGCCATACGATTGCTATGAACAAATTGATTTTAAAATTCCAATAGGGAAAAATGGTGATTGTTATGATAGGTACTTATGTAGAATTGAAGAAATGAGAGAAAGTGTAAAAATAATAAAACAATGTTTACAAAATATGCCTAAGGGACCTGTTAAAACTTTAGATAACAAAGTTTCTCCACCACCAAAAAAAGAATTAAAAGAATCTATGGAAGCTTTAATACATCACTTTAAACTATTTACTGAGGGATACAGAGTTAAAAAAGACGAAATTTATACAGCTGTAGAAGCACCAAAAGGGGAGTTTGGTGTTTACCTGATTTCAGATGGATCTAGCAAACCTTACAAGTGCAAAATTAGAGCCCCAGGTTTTTCTCATCTACAGGCTATGGACTATTTAATTAAGGGCCATATGTTAGCAGATGTACCAGCTGTGCTTGGTTCTTTAGATATTGTTTTTGGAGAAATAGATAGATGAGTTTAAAAAAAGTAAACAAAATCCAACCAGATAATTTTGAATTTAATTCAAATAATTTAGACTTGGCAAAAAAAATTTTATCAAAGTATCCAGCTGATAAGATGAAAAGTGCTGTGATGCCACTATTGTACTTAGCTCAAAAACAAAATGATAATTGGATACCTTTGTCTGCAATGAAATATATAGCAAAGTTTCTAAGCATGCCGTATATAAAAGTCTATGAAGTAGCTACATTTTACTCTATGTATAATTTATCTCCTGTAGGTAAATATTATATTCAAGTTTGCACTACAACTCCGTGCATGATAAGAGGAGCTTATAAACTAGTTGATGTTTGTAAAAAAAAAATATCACAAAAAGAAAAAGAATTATCAAAAAATCAACAATGCTCTTGGGTGGAAGTAGAATGTCTAGGTGCATGTATTAATGCGCCAATGGTACAAATTAATGATGAATATTATGAGGACCTTAATACTACAAAATTTTCAGAAATTATTGAGGATATACTAAGTGATAAAAAACCAAAATCTGGATCATACAGAGGTAGAATAAACTCTGAACCAGAAAATAATAGAATAACTTTATTAAATAATAAAAATGCTTAAAGACGAAGATAGAATATTTAAAAATTTATATAATGATCTAGGAGCTGATTTAATTTCTGCAAAGAAAAGAGGAGATTGGAAACAGACAGATGAACTAATATCAAAAGGAAGGGATTGGATAATAGATGAAATAAAAAAATCTGAGCTAAGAGGTAGAGGAGGAGCAGGCTTTCCAACAGGGTTAAAATGGTCTTTTGCCCCGAAAGAAGTTGGGACTAAACCTCATTATTTAGTTATCAATGCAGATGAGTCAGAGCCTGGCACATGTAAAGATAGAGATATTTTAAGATTTGAGCCACAAAAATTACTAGAGGGCTGTTTGATTACATCTTATGCTGTAAATGCAAAAGTTTGTTACATTTATCTTAGAGGGGAGTATTTTCAGGAAGGATTAAAGTTACAGAAAGCTATAGATGAAGCATATAAAGATAATTTAATTGGCAAGAATTCTTGTAATTCTAAATGGGATTTAGACGTTTATATACATTATGGTGCAGGTGCATATATATGTGGTGAGGAAACAGCCCTTTTAGAAAGTATCGAGGGAAATAAAGGTCAACCAAGATTAAAACCTCCATTTCCAGCAATTGTTGGTTTGTACGGATGTCCAACAATAATAAATAATGTCGAAACTATATCAGTTGTCCCAACAATTTTAAGAAGAGGCGCAAAATGGTTTTCATCTTTAGGAAAGCCAAAAAATACAGGAACTAAAATTTTCTGCATATCTGGTAACGTAAATAGTCCATGTAACGTAGAAGAAGAAATGGGAGTAAAATTAAAAGATTTAATTGAAAAACATGCTGGAGGAGTGATTGGCGGATGGGAAAATCTTAAAGCCGTTATACCCGGTGGTTCATCAATGCCACTTTTGCCTAAGGAAATTTGTGAAAATATAACTATGGACTTTGACACATTAATTGAAAACAAAAGTGGGCTAGGTACAGCTGGAATTGTAGTGATCAACAAAGATCAAGACATAATTAAATGTATGGCAAGAATTGCTAGATTTTATAAACATGAAAGTTGTGGTCAGTGTACTCCATGTAGAGAGGGATCTGGCTGGATGTGGCGTATCTTAGAAAGAATGTCTAAAGGAGAGGCATCAAGAGAAGAGGTAGAGATGCTATCTGACGTTACTAATCAAATAGAAGGACACACAATTTGTGCCTTTGGAGAAGGTTCTGCTTGGCCGGTTCAGGGATTATTAAGACACTTTAAAAAAGAAATTATTAAAAGAAACAATTTTAATCCATTAGTAAAATCTAATAAAAATATTCCTTATTTAGTTGATCAACATTTATTAGAAGAAGAAAATGCTAAAAGTTAAAGTAAATAACAAAGAAGTTCAGGTAGAGGAAGGGCTAACAGTTTTACAGGCATGTGAAAAAGCGGGTGCTGAAATTCCAAGATTTTGCTATCATGAAAAACTCTCAATTGCTGGAAATTGCAGAATGTGTCTAGTAGAAATAGAAAAATCTAGAAAACCAGTTGCATCTTGCGCAATGCCAGTCTCTGAGGGTATGAATATCAAAACTAACACCGAATTGGTAGAAAAAGCAAGAAAGGGTGTCATGGAATTTCTTTTAGTTAATCATCCTCTAGATTGTCCAGTTTGTGATCAAGGTGGCGAATGTGATTTACAAGATCAATCGATGTTCTATGGAATTGATAAAACCAGATATAAAGAAAACAAAAGATATGTGCCTGAAAAATACATGGGCCCTTTAATAAAAACACATATGACAAGATGTATACATTGTACAAGATGTATACGTTTTGCGACAGAGATAGCAGGAGTAGAGGAGCTTGGTGCAATTGGCAGGGGAGAAGATATGCAAATTACAACCTATTTAGAAAAAACTATGGAGTCAGAATTATCGGCAAATGTAATTGATCTTTGTCCAGTTGGTGCTTTAACATCAAAACCTTATGTTTTTGAAGCAAGACCATGGGAACTTAAAAAAACAGAGTCAGTTGATGTTATGGATGCTGTTGGATCTAATATCAGAATAGACACTTATGGATGGGAAGTGAAAAGAGTTTTACCTAAAATAAATGAGGATATAAATGAAGAATGGATATCTGATAAAACTCGATATGCATGTGATGGACTAAAAAATCAAAGATTAGATACACCTTTCTTCAAAAAAAATGGTAAATTTGAAAAAATAGAGTGGAAGGATGCTCTTGACATTTTAAAAAAAAAAATAGATGTAACTTCTCCAAATAAAATTGCAGGTTTCACTGGAGATTTAACAAACATGGAAACAAGCTATTCTGCAAAAGAATTGTTTGGTAAAGTTTTTAAATCACCACACCTAGAATCAAGAACAAAAAATAATTTTATAGATATAGAAAAAAGGCAAAACTATATATTTAACTCAAAAATAAAAGGTATTGATAAGAGTGATTTGATCATTTTGATTGGTACAAATCCAAGATATGAAGCAACAATGTTAAATGCAAGAATAAGAAAAACATATAAAAAAAATAAATCGAAAATATATTCTTTTAATAATCTAGGTGATCTTACCTATCCATATGAGATATTAAATAATTCCACTAGCGAAATAAAAAAAATATTTGAAAATAATCATAAAATTTCAAAAGAAATAGTAAATGCCAAATACCCGATTATAATTTTAGGTCATGAAATACTAAATTTACAGTCAGCTAAATTCATTTTTGAAGGTTTTCAGAGTTTTTTAAAAGATAATAATAAAATAAACGAAAATTGGAATTCTTTAAATATTTTAAACCTCAATGCTTCTTCTGTAGGTTCTTATGATCTTCAAGTCTTAAGTAATAATAATGATACTTTACATAAATTAAAAAGTAATTTTTTTGACGTTATATTTTTATTTGGACAAGATGATCTAATATTTAATAAGAAAAATGAATTTGTTATTTATATCGGTAGTCATGGAGATAGAGGAGCTGAAATAGCAGATCTCATCCTACCTGGTGCTGCATTTACTGAACAAGACGGTCATTACACAAACCTAGATGGGGAATTGCAAATGGCATTTAAGGCATCTTATCCGCCTGGTAAAGCAAAAGAAGATTGGCAAATAATTAATTCTATATCTCAAATAATGAGTGAAAAAAATTTATTTGATAATAAAAAAGATTTAATAAATTCAATGATAAGTTATTTAAATTCTAATAAAAAAAATAGTTTTAGTAGTCTTTTCAAAAAAGAATTTGTAGATGAAAAAATTTCAGTTTATCCTATAGACTATTACTACTCTAATGTAATTGCCAGGTCCTCTAAAACTATGATGGAATGTAGAAATCTGAGAAAAAGAGTAAACAAAACAGGTACCGAAGGTTAATATGGAATATTTACAAATTTTTTTTTCGGAAACGTACAAAATCGTATTTTTATTAATTCCAGTGCTAGTGTCGGTAGCAATGATAGTTTGGTTAGACAGAAGAATTTGGGCTTTTGTTCAGAAAAGAAAAGGACCTAATGTTGTAGGTCCTTTTGGTTTATTTCAATCTTTAGCAGACGCAATGAAATACATTTTTAAAGAGATAATTATCCCAGCGAGCTCTAACAAAATCATTTTTATTTTAGCACCTGTTGTAACTATGACACTCGCACTAGTAGCATGGGCCGTAATACCTTTCAGTGAAAGCTATGTTTTAGCCGATATTAATGTAGGTATACTTTATTTATTTGCGATCTCTTCATTAGGTGTCTATGGTATTATCATGGGTGGTTGGGCATCAAATTCAAAATATCCATTCTTAGGGTCAATAAGATCAGCTGCACAAATGGTGTCCTATGAAGTATCAATTGGTGTAATTATAATTAATGTTTTACTCTGTGTAGGATCTCTAAACTTAGGTGATATTGTTTTGGCTCAAAAAAATATCTGGTTTATAATCCCATTATTTCCAATGTTTGTAATTTTTTTCATATCTGCACTGGCGGAGACGAATAGACCACCTTTTGATTTACCTGAGGCTGAAGCTGAACTTGTCTCAGGCTATCAAACTGAATATTCTGGGATGATGTATGCAATGTTTTGGCTAGGTGAGTATGCAAATATTTTGTTAATGTGTGCTTTAGGATCAATTCTATTTTTAGGAGGCTGGTTATCTCCACTAGATATTTATCCTTTTATATTGATACCTGAACCATTGTGGTTAATAATTAAAATTTTGTTATTATTTGTACTATTTGCTTTAGTAAAAGCTATAGTACCTAGATATAGATACGATCAACTTATGAGATTGGGTTGGAAAGTTTTTTTACCAATTTCTCTTATTTGGGTCGTATTAACTTCAGGATATTTAATGTATTTTGATTTATTACCAAGGAGTTAAGATTGAAATTTTCTAGATTTATTAAAACTGTCTTAATGTATGATTTTATAAGAGCGTTGTTAATTGCAATTAAAGAAATTTTTAAATCTAAAAAGACAATTAATTACCCTTTTGAGAAGGGTAAAATAAGCCCAAGATACAGAGGAGAACATGCTTTAAGAAGATACCCAAATGGTGAGGAAAGATGCATTGCATGTAAATTGTGTGAAGCAGTATGTCCAGCACAAGCTATTACAATAGAGTCAAAAGAGAGAGAGGACGGTAGCAGAAAAACAACAAGATATGATATTGATATGCTCAAATGTATTTATTGTGGTTTATGTGAGGAGTCGTGTCCTGTTGATGCAATAGTACAAGGACCTAACTTTGAATTTGCGACAGAAACTAGAGAAGAACTTTATTATACAAAAGATAAACTCTTAGAAAATGGAGACAGGTGGGAAAGTGTTTTAGCCGCAAATATAAAAGCAGATAGTCCTCATCGATAAAATTTAATGACAGCCCATGCTTTATTTTTTTATGTATTCTCGTTTATAGCAATTATATCTGCAATAATGGTGACAGCATCAAAAAATACTGTCCATTCAGTGTTTTTCCTTATTTTAGACTTCATAAGTATTTCCTGTTTATTTATTCTTATAGGAGCAGAATTTTTAGGAATGATTATGCTTATAGTTTATGTTGGAGCTGTTGCTGTTCTTTTTTTATTTGTTGTGATGATGTTAAACGTAGCACAACAAAAAAACAAATGGTTTGCAGCTACCTCTGGCAGCAAACATATTCCTGTTGGCATGATTGTAAGTTTAATTATATTTTTCGAGTTAATAATAGTAATAGGTGGCTGGAAATTTAAACCAGATCTAATTAATAATATTTCTAATTTAAACATACCAACAACTACTAACACTCATATGATTGGAAATGTTTTATACACAGACTATATTCATTTATTTCAATTGTCTGGAATGATTTTATTAGTAGCAATGATAGGTGCGATTGTATTAACTTTTAGACAAAGAGAGGGATTAAAAAGACAAAGCTACATAAAACAAATTTCAAGAGAAAAGAAAGATGGTGTTGAATTAGTTACTGTTAAATCTAGAGAGGGTATAAAAATAGATGTTTGAAATAGGATTAGGTCACTATCTTACTTTAGGTGCGATAATATTTACAATTGGTGTCGTTGGCATATTTTTAAATAGAAAAAATATTATTGTTATACTTATGAGTATTGAATTAATTTTATTAGCAGTAAATATTAATTTAGTTTCTTTTTCTATTTTTATAAATGATTTAACCGGTCAGATATTTACATTATTTATTTTAACTGTTGCAGCAGCTGAAGCAGCCATAGGTCTAGCTATAATAGTCGTTTATTATAGAAACTCAGGAACAATAAGAGTAGAAGAAATTGATAGATTGAAAGGATAGAGATGAGCTACTTTATAATTTTTCTTCCTTTATTAGCTTCTTTCATTTCAGGTTTTTTTGGGAGAAAAATAGGATCAAGAAATTCAGAAATTATATCTTGTATATTAGTTTCTATATCGGCAATACTTTCGATAATTATATTTCTTGAAGTAATGAGTGGTTATAATGAAAATTTAATTATTACTACTTGGATAACCTCAGGCTCACTTAATGTAAATTGGTCGATAAACATTGATCCATTATCCTCTATTATGCTTGTTGTGGTGACTTTTGTATCCTCTTTAGTTCACGTTTATTCTATTGGTTATATGTCTCATGACCCTCACAAACCAAGATTCATGTCTTATCTATCACTTTTTACATTTTCAATGTTAATCTTAGTAACTTCTGACAACTTTTTACAATTATTTTTTGGATGGGAAGGTGTTGGTTTGTGTTCATATTTTTTAATTGGTTTTTGGTTTAAAAAACAAAGCGCAAATTATGCCGCTATCAAAGCTTTCTTAGTTAATAGAGTCGGTGACTTTGGTTTAGGGCTTGGAATTTTTTTAATATTTTATGTATTTGGAACTGTGAATTATGATGAAGTATTTAAATTGATACCAAATATTATAGAAAAAAAAATAGTCTTTTTAAGTTTTAATTTTTTAGTAATTGATCTTATTTGTTTACTTTTATTTATTGGAGCAATGGGGAAATCTGCACAAATTTTTTTGCATACATGGCTGCCCGATGCAATGGAAGGACCAACACCAGTATCCGCTTTAATACATGCTGCAACAATGGTAACAGCTGGTGTATTTTTAGTTGTTAGATGTTCACCTATTTATGAATATTCAGAGTTAGCGCTAAATTTTATAACTATTATTGGAATGACCACTGCTTTGTTTGCAGCAAGTATTGCTCTAGTTCAAGATGATATAAAAAAAATTATCGCATACTCAACTTGTAGTCAATTAGGTTATATGTTTTTTGCGACAGGTGTTGGAGCATACAATGTAGCAATGTTTCATCTGTTTACTCATGCATTTTTTAAAGCTCTTTTGTTTTTAGGTGCAGGATCTGTAATACACTCATTTAAAAATGAACAAAATATAAATCACATGGGAGGTATATGGAGAAAATTACCATATACATATTGTCTTATGATAATAGGGACATTAGCATTGACTGGATTTCCATTCTTATCAGGGTATTATTCAAAAGATGCAATAATAGAATTTGCATATTTAGAGAAGGGAACATTTAGTAATTACGCTGCTACTATTGGTATAATCACAGCTTTATTGACATCTATATATTCTTGGAGACTAATTTTTAAGACTTTCCATGGAAATTATAACAATAAAAAAATTAATTTGGACCAGATGCACGATTCTCCAGTTGTAATGCTTATTCCATTAATTGTATTATCTATTGGGGCATTGTTTTCAGGTTTTGTATTTAAAGATTTGCTTATTGGTTTAGATAGTAGTTACTTATTTTGGGGAGACTCTATTAAATTTTTAGAGCCTTTAAGCTCTGATCATCCCCCAGGATGGTTTTTGATATTGACACCCATATTAGTTATTTTATCAATACCATTGTCTTATATTTTGTTTATTAAAGATAGATCTATATTAGATCATTTTGTAAAAATAAATTTACCATTATATACATTCTTGAAAAATAAGTGGTACTTCGATGAGTTGTATGACTTTTTGTTTGTTAGACCATTAAAGTTTTTGGGTAAATTTTTTTGGAAAAAAATTGATGGATCCATCATAGATAGATTTGGTCCTGATGGGATCTCACATTTTATAAAAAAAATTTCAATATTTGCAGTAAGATTTCAGTCAGGCTTTATTTATCAATATGCATTTATTATGCTGTTAGGTTTTTCTCTACTATTAACATTTTTAATAATTAAATGACAAATTTCCCAATATTATCTTCATTAATTTTAATTCCTACAATAGGTTCTATTTTTCTTTTATTTATAAAATCAACTGAAAAAAATAATAGTATTAAGTATGTAGCTTTATTTACGTCTCTAATTAATTTTTTTTTATCTCTTTACTTATGGAAATTATTCGACAATAATATTTCAGACTTCCAGTTTGTAGAAACGAGAATTTGGATTAAAAATTTCATAAACTATAAAGTTGGTGTTGATGGTATTTCAATGTTATTTATTATACTAGCAACATTTATAACTCCTCTATGCATTATATCAGTTAATAATCACGTAAAAATTAGATTAAAAGAATTCTTAATTGCAATTCTTTTAATGGAAACCTTAATGATAGGTGTTTTTTGTTCATTGGATCTAATTATTTTTTATTTGTTTTTTGAGGGAGGCTTAATACCAATGTTTTTAATAATTGGTATTTGGGGTGGAAACAGACGAGTTTATTCAGCTTTTAAATTTTTCCTTTTCACACTAGTTGGTTCGGTTCTAATGTTAATTGCAATTATTTATATATACTGGTTATCAGGAACTACGGATGTTGAACAATTATATAATCTTGGCATAGACTCAAAATATCAAAATTATCTTTGGTTGGCATTTTTTAGTTCTTTTGCTGTAAAAACTCCGATGTGGCCAGTTCATACTTGGCTACCCGATGCTCATGTTGAAGCACCAACAGCTGGTTCAGTTTTACTCGCAGCTGTTTTACTTAAAATGGCAGGTTATGGATTTATAAGATTTTCTGTAGGATTATTTCCTGTTGCATCAACTGATTTTATACCATTAATATTTACCTTAAGTCTAATTGCAATAATTTACACTTCATTGGTTGCTTTGATGCAAGATGATATGAAAAAATTAATTGCTTACTCTTCGGTAGCTCATATGGGTTTTGTAACCTTAGGTATATTTACTTTTACTCATCAGGGTTTAGAAGGAAGTATTTTTCAAATGATTAGTCATGGCTTAGTATCTGCAGCATTATTTTTAAGTGTTGGAGTTGTATATGACAGAATGAAAACTAGGGAAATAAAAAATTTTAGAGGTTTAGTTAATATCATGCCAAAATACGCTATTATGTTTATGATTTTTACATTAGGTGCTTTGGGTTTACCTGGAACAAGCGGTTTCATTGGAGAATTTTTGATATTAATGGGTACTTTTAAAAAGAGCTTCTTGGCAGCAACAATCGCTAGCGTAGGTGTAATCTTAGGCGCTGCGTATATGCTTTGGCTTTATAAAAGAATAATTTTTGGTGAATTGTTATCAACTATTAAAAAAGAGATTATGCCTGATTTAAAAAGAGACGAAATTTTTATTTTATCGACATTAGCAATTTTAATTATATTCCTTGGTTTCTACCCTGAACCTATTATTAAGACTTATGCTGTATCAATTGATAATTTTGTTGATGTTTATAATTCTAAAATTGAAACAAATCTAGTAGAAAAATAAAATGATAAATCTATATTTTATACTACCTGAAATTTTTATATCACTTAGTATAATGGTATTACTAATCATAGGAGTATTTAAAAATAGTAGTTCAAAATTAATTTATACATTTAGTTACTTAGTTGTTATAATTTCATTAGCGATCAATGTTAATATTAGCGATAATTTTAGTTTATTTAATAACAGTTACCTTATAGATGATTTTTCATCTTTCATTAAAAGTATTATTTTTATAACTGCTTTTTTTGTAATGTTGTGTTCATATAACTATGTAAAAATTGGAAATTTTTTAAAAATAGAGTATCCAATATTGATTTTATGTTCATTACTTGGCATGATAGTAATGGTTAGTTCAAATGATTTAATAGTTTTTTATATTGGTTTAGAATTACAGTCATTAGCTTTATACGTTTTAGCAGCTTTTAATCGTGATAATTTATTGTCTTCAGAGTCAGGATTAAAATATTTTGTATTAAGTGCATTGTCGTCTGGACTTCTACTTTATGGATGTTCTTTAATATATGGTTTTTCAAATACAACTAATTTTGAAGAAATATCAAGAAATTTTTCATTTGAATATGGTGTTATTTTTGGAATGGTTTTTGTTTTAGTTGGTTTAGCATTTAAAGTTTCAGCAGTTCCTTTTCATATGTGGGCGCCTGATGTATACCAAGGATCTCCTACTTCAGTAACAGTCTTATTTGCTATGCTTCCTAAGATTGCCGCTTTAACAGTAATTATAAAATTTTTGTATGGACCATTCTTAAATTTATTTTCTGAATGGCAAATAATTATTATTTTTTTATCAATAGCATCTATGATTTTAGGTGCAGTAGCTGCTATAGGTCAAAAAAATTTAAAAAGGCTTATAGCTTATAGTTCTATAAGTCATATGGGTTATGCTTTAGCTGGCCTGACAACGGGAACAAATGATGGAATACAAAGTACTTTAATATATTTAACAATTTACTTAATTATGAATTTGGCCTTTTTTAGTTGCCTTTTAATGTTAAAGAGAGACGATATTTATTATGAAAATGTTCAAGATTTATCAGGACTTTCAAAGAAACATCCAATTTTAGCTTTTTGTTTTTTAATAGTTTTATTCTCTTTAGCAGGCATTCCACCTTTAGCAGGTTTTTTTGCAAAATTTTATGTTTTTATGGCCGTAATAAAAGAGGAAATGTTCTTTTTAGCTATAGTTGGATTGTTAACTACTGTAATTGCAGCATTTTATTATTTAAGAATAATTAAAGTAATTTATTTTGATCAAGAAAAAGAGAGATTTGATACAAACTTTAATTTTGGGGTAAAATTCTCACTAGCGTTTTCAACAATTTTAATACTGTTATATTTTATAAATCCTAACATTATAAACCAATTTATATTAAGTATATCGGTAATCTGATGATACTAAAGACGTTCAAATTCAAAAAAATTAAAAGTACAAATGATACGGCTATAAAAAAAATTAAAGAAGGTATTGATAATGGTATTGTTATTAGCTTAGAGCAGACAAAAGGTAGGGGTCAGTATGGAAAACTATGGATATCAAAAAAAGGAAATTTATTTGTAACAATTTTTTACAAAATTAAAAATCATTCTAAAATTAGAAATTTAACAAAAAAAAATTTTAAATTATTAATTAATATTATTCAATTTTTTTTGAAACAGAAAGTAAAAATTAAATTACCTAACGACATTATCGTAAATAAAAAAAAATTGTGCGGCGTCCTACATGAAACTATTTTTTTTAAAAATAGCAGGTACTTAATAATGGGCATGGGTATTAATATCAATAATTCACCAAGATTGAATAATTATCCCACAACTTTTATGAACAAGTATTTAAAAAAAAAAATTGGAATAAATGAAATTTTTCGTAAAATTAAAAATGAATTTGAATTATACTTAAATGATAATAGTTGGTGATATTGGTAATACAGAGATTAAAATTTTTTTAAGTTTTAAAAATCAATATAAGAAAATTTTACTAGATACAAAAAATATTAATTATTCAGTTTTAAGAAAGAAATTAAATTTTTTAAAAAAGTACAAATATGAAAAAAATATCTTATTTTGTAGCGTTGTCCCCAAAGTTTATAATAAATTAAATAAATTTTTTTTTAATGAATTTAAAATTAATTGTATAGAAATAAAAAAACTTAATTTAAATAAAATTATCAATATCAATGTTAATCGAAAAGAAATTGGATCGGATAGAATATCGAATGCAATAGGTGTTATGAATAAAAAAGATAATTTTATAGTTGTAGATTTTGGAACTGCAACTACTTTTGATGTTATTACCAAAAATAATTATTTAGGTGGGGTAATTGCACCAGGTGTTACTCTTTCATTAGATAACTTAATTAAAAGAGCAAGCTTAATACCTAATATAAAGTTAAATAAATCTAAAACCATAATTGGTAAAAATACCAGACAAGCAGTGTTATCAGGTTTTTTCTGGGGCTATACTGGCTTAATAAATAGTATAATTTCAAAAATAAAAAAAAAAACAAATAAAAATTATAAAATTTTTTTTACAGGTGGTCTTGCACACTTATTTAATAAAGATATAAAAGGAAAAATTGATATTGATAAAAATCTTACAGTTAAAGGGTTAATAAAAATCTCAAAATATTTTAAATTATGAAAAATGAATTAATTTTTTGTCCTCTTGGTGGATCAGGCGAAATAGGCATGAATATGAATCTATTTGGCTTTGGTAAACCAGGCGAACATAAATGGATTATAGTAGATATTGGAGTAACCTTTGCAGATGAAAGTATTCCTGGTATCGATTTAATTTATCCAGATCCTGGTTTTATAATTGATAAAAAAGATTCTCTATTAGCCATAATTCTTACACACGCACATGAAGATCATATTGGTGCGATAACTCAAATATGGCCAAAATTAAAATGTAAAATTTACGCAACTCCTTTTACTGCAGCATTAATTGTTGAAAAATTTAGAGAAAAAAATATTGATATCACAACATATCTTAAAATTGTTGAATTAAATGGTAAAATTAATTTAGGTGAATTTGAAATTGACTTTATAACACTAACTCATTCAATTCTTGAACCAAATGGATTGAAAATAAAAACTCCTCTAGGCAATATATTGCATACTGGTGATTGGAAGTGTGACCCAGACCCTTTAATTGGAAAAAAAATTGATGATGAGAAATTAAAACTAATTGGCAATGAGGGTGTACTAACAATGATTTGTGACTCCACAAATGTATTCAGTGAAGGTAGATCAGGCTCAGAGTTAAGTGTAAGAAAAAGTTTATTAAAAATTATTCAAAGGCTTAAAAAAAGAGTTATAGTAACATCTTTTGCCTCTAATGTAGCCAGAATGGAAACAATATTCTTTTGTGCAGAAAGAACTGGAAGACAAATTTCACTTGTTGGTAGATCAATGAATAGAATTTTTAGAGCAGCGAAACAGTGTGGATATTTAAATAATGTGATTGATCCAATAGACCCAAGAGACACAAATAAAATATCTAGAGATAAAATAATATATCTATGCACCGGTAGTCAAGGAGAACCAATGGGCGCTATGAATAGAATATCAAATTATACACATCCTGATGTATTCATTGAAAAAGACGATACAGTAATATTCTCTTCAAAGATTATACCTGGTAATGAAAAAAAACTTTCAAAATTGCACAATAAACTCGTTTTAGAGGGAGTAGAAGTTATTACTGAAGAAAATGAATTCGTTCATGTATCTGGTCATCCAAATAGAGAAGACCTTAAAGATATGTATAATTGGATTAAACCAAATTCTGTAATACCAGTTCATGGTGAACATAGACATATCCTGGAACATCTTTCCTTTGCTAAAGAAATGAAAGTGCCGCATCCAATTAAAGTTAAAAATGGAGACATAATAAAGATAGCACCATGTGAAAAGCCTGAAGTATATGATAAAGCACCATCAGGTAAACTTTATGTAGATGGGAATGTTAGCGTTTTCGAAGATTCAAAATCAATTAAAGAGCGTAAAAATCTCTCTATTAATGGAAGTTTAGAAGTAACGATTTTAGTTAATAATAAAGGAAATATATACGACTCACCTGTTATATCTGTAAAAGGACTACCTATAGATAACCTTGAAGAATTTAGATTTGGATTAGAGAAAGAAATTATCAAAACAGCCAGAACTTTTTCTTTAAATAATATAAAACAAGAAGAAAATGCCATCACTGCATTAAAAACTGTTTGTAGAAAATATACTAAAGAACAAGTTGGAAAAAGACCTTTTACCAATATAAATTTAGTAAATATTTAATATGAGTATCACAGGGTCTTTGATAATTTATGTTTTAATTTGGTGGATTATTTTTTTCTCATTATTGCCAATAGATGTTGATAGAAAACATAAACAAATTGTGGAAGGAATAGATAAAGGATCACCTGAAAATCCTAGAATTATTAAAAAATTAATTTATACAACTATAATAACCTCAATTATTTTTATAGGTATATTTATGTTAGTAAAGTATGATTATCTTAATTTAAGAAGGTTTATTTCATAATGTTTTTTTCAAATTTATTAGTGCCTATTTTAAAAAATAACCCATCAGAGGCAAAAATTAAATCTCATAAACTAATGTTAAGAACTGGAATGATCAAACAATCTTCAGCAGGTATATATTCATGGTTACCTTTAGGATTTAAGATAATGAAGAAAATAGAAAATATTGTAAGAGAAGAACAAAATAGAATAAACGCACAAGAAATATTAATGCCAACAATCCAGTCGAGTGATATATGGAAAGAGAGTGGAAGATATGAAGATTATGGTGAAGAAATGCTTAGAATAACAGATAGACAAAAAAGAGAAATGTTATATGGACCGACTAATGAGGAACTTGTAACTGATATTTTCAGAAATAGTATAAAGTCTTATAAATCCTTACCTCAACTTTTATATCACATACAATGGAAGTTTAGAGACGAGTTAAGACCAAGATTTGGTATAATGAGGTGCAGAGAATTTTATATGAAGGATGCATATTCATTTGATTTGAATGACGATGAAGGTGAATATTCATATAACAAATTTTTTTTGTCATATCTGAAATTATTTAAAAGACTTGATTTAAAAGCAATTCCAATGGCAGCAGATACAGGTCCTATAGGAGGAAATTTATCACACGAATTTATAATTTTGGCAGAAACAGGAGAAAGCAAAATTTATACTGATAAAAATATATTTGAAGTTAATCATCAAAATTGTGAAATAAATAAAATTTCTCTAGAAAATTTAAGAAAAAATTTTGATAAATATTATGCAGTTACAGATGAAAAATATAACAAAATAGAATTCGATAAATTAGTAAAAAAAGAAGATCAGTTAGAAACAAAAGGTATAGAAGTTGGGCATATTTTTTATTTTGGTGACAAATATTCCAAACCAATGAACGCATCCGTAGATTATGATGGAAAAAAAGTTTTTGTAAAAATGGGATCTTATGGTGTAGGTGTATCCAGATTAGTCGGTGCCATAATTGAGGCAAAGTTTGATGAAAAAAATGAAAATATGATTTGGCCTATAAATGTAGCACCATATGAGTGTGTAATTATACCTTTAATTTCAAAAAGCGATAAAACAAATTTAGAAAAATCAATGAAAGTATTTAATAAACTTAAAGAAAATAAAATTGATACTATTATCGATAATACAGAGGAAAATTTTTCATCAAAAATGAAAAAGTTTAATCTTATAGGAGTTCCCTACCAAATACTTTTAGGAAAAAAAACAGACGACGATATGCTTGAATTTAAAAAAGTTGGTGAAGAGTCGGTCAAATTAAAAATAGATGAAATAATCAAGATAATAAATTCGAAAAAAAATTGATATCAAATTTAGAAAAAGAAATAACATTTAGATATTTAAAAACTAGAAAAAAAGATGGTTTTTTAAATGTTATAACTATATTTTCTTTTATCGGAATAAGCTTAGGAGTTGCAGTTTTAATAATTGTAATGTCAGTAATGAATGGATTTAGATCCGATCTCATAAAAAAAATCAACGGATTTAATTCTCACGCTACAATTCAAAGTTATGATAATAAATTAAATTTAGAAAAAATAAATAATTTCGCCTTAAAAAACAAAATCAGTCAAATTATGATAAGTAATAATGGCGAAGGTATTATAGTTAGTGATAAATTTACCAAGGGTGTATTTTTAAGAGGTTATAAAAAAAATGATTTTAAAAAATTAAATATAACACAAAATAAAAATTTTTTTGGAAATAATTTTTTAGATATAGGCGATATTTCAATTAGCAAAGAATTAGGATATGATCTAAATTTAAATATAAATGACAAACTTAGTTTAATTTTTCCATCTGCTGAGGACACTCTTGTCGGTTCACTTCCTAAACAAAAAACATTTCAAATCAAATCTTTTTATAATAGTGGATTTAACGATTTTGATAAAAATATAATTTTTCTAAATATTTTAGACTTGGAAAATCAGTTAAATTTAAAATTAAATAGTAGATTTATAGAAATATATTTTAAAGATCCTACAAATATAAAAAAATTAAAAAATGATTTAATTAAAATTTATCCAAATGAATTAATTTATACTTGGTCAGATCTCAATAAACCTCTATTTTCAGCTTTAAAAGTTGAGAGGAATGTAATGTTTATCATTTTATCATTAATCATAATTGTAGCTGCATTCAATATAATATCTGGTTTAACAATTTTAGTTAAAAATAAGACTAGAGAAATAGCAATTTTAAAATCTATTGGCGTAAAAAATAAATCAATAAGAAAAATTTTCTTTTTGGTTGGGTTTACCATTGGGAGTAGCGCCACTTTTTTTGGAGTATTTTTAGGAGTCATATTTTCCATTTATATAGAGAATATTAGACAGTTTATAAGTAATTTGTTTAATATAACTTTGTTTCCAGAGGAAATTTATTTTTTAAGTAAAATGCCGTATCAATTAGACTTAAAATCAATCCTGCTGATTTCAATTTGCTCAATTATATCTACGTGTTTGGTATCATTATTTCCTGCAATTAAAGCTTCTAATTTAGATACAATTAAATCTCTTAAATACGAATAGCATGATTGAATTAAAAAACTTATCAAAAAATTATTTATCAAAGAAAATTCAAGTATTAAAAAATATAAATTTTATTTTTAGACCTGGAAAAATCTATTCTCTGGTCGGTCCATCTGGTTCGGGTAAATCAACATTACTCAATTTAATTTCATTAATAGACAAACCATCACGGGGGTTTATAAAACTAGACAATTTTAAAATTAATGAAAATGATATTGATCAAAAAGATACAATTAGGTCGAAAAAAATTGGCATAATTTATCAGGACAAAAATTTATTATCAGATTTTACAACTTTAGAAAATGTTTACATGGCAAGACTTTCAATGAGTAATAATAGAAAAAAAGCAATTATGGATGCGAAAAGCTTAATAAAAAAGGTTGGATTGGAAAAAAGATTAGACCATTTTCCAAGTGAATTATCTGGAGGCGAATCGCAAAGAGTTGCAATATCGAGGGCATTAATAAATTCACCAGATATAATATTAGCTGACGAACCCACGGGAAATTTAGATCATAAAAACGCGACGGAAATATTTAAATTATTGTTTAGTTTAAAAAACAAAAAAAGAATAATTATTTTTGCAACTCACAATAGATATTTTGCTGATATGTCTGATTGTAAATTGAGTTTGATTAATGGTAGAGTCAATACTGTTAATGCAAGAAATTAAAAAATCTTTTAACCATTTTAAATTACATACTCAGTATTCTATTTGCGAAGGTGCTATTAAAATTGAAGATTTAGAATATTTCTGCAAAAATAATAAAATCAAATCAATAGGCATTTCTGATACATCTAATTTATGTGGAGTTTTACAATTTTCTGAAACAGTATCAAAATCTAAAACCCAACCAATCATTGGATCTCAAATTAAATTTAAACATAAAGATTTGACTGGTTTAATTCCAATTATTGCAAAAAACGATATAGGTTACAAAAATATAGTAAGACTATCATCTAATTCATATTTAAAACACAAAGATTTCAATGAACCATTTTGTGAATTTAATGATTTAGTCGAAAATAAAGATGGATTAATAATCACACTGGGAGGTTTAAATAGTATAGTTGGCGATTTATTTAAAAAAGATAGGCTCGATGATATCAAAGAAATTTATATTTTTTTAAAAAATTTATTAAAAGACAATTTTTATATAGAGATCCAAAGACATCAAGATTTAAATGAAAAAAATTTGGAAATTTATAATTTAAATTTATCTAATGAATTAGACATCCCTATAATTGCATCTCAAGAGATTTATTATTTAGAAAAAGATTTACATGAAGCACATGATGCTCTTATGTGCATTGGCTCAAAAAGTTATATAAATGATAAAAGTAGGTTGAAACTTTCTAATAATCATTATTTTAAAAGTGACGATGAAATGTATCAACTATTTTCTGATTTACCTGAAGCTTTGAAAAATAATTATAATTTACCTTTAAGATGTAGTTATAGACCGATATCATCAAAACCATTATTGCCTGATATAGGCTCTAAAGGAAATTTTACTGCTGACGATATTCTCAAACAAGAAGCTGAAGAAGGTTTAGAATTTAGATTAAATAGAATTAAAAGTGAAACTTCTAATGTTAAAATAGAAGAATATAAGAAGAGACTTTATCATGAAATTAAAATTATATGCAAAATGAATTATGCAAGTTATTTTTTAATAGTTTCTGACTATATAAAATGGGCGAAACAAAATAATATTCCAGTAGGACCTGGCAGAGGATCTGGAGCTGGATCATTAGTTGCATGGTGCTTATCAATTACAGATGTGGACCCAATAAAGTTTGATTTAATTTTTGAGAGATTTCTTAATCCAGACAGGATATCAATGCCTGATTTTGATATAGATTTTTGTGAGGATAAGAGAGATTTAGTTTTTGATTACCTTAATAAAAAATATCCTGGATCTGTTGCACATATTATAACTTTTGGAAAATTAAAAGCACGAATGGTTATTCGAGATGTTGGACGTGTAATGGGCCTTCCCTATGGTTTTGTTGACAGTATTTGTAAAATGATCCCATTTGATCCATCTAGACCAATGAATTTAAAACAGTGTATAAATTCAGAACCAAAGCTCCAAAAAATTATCAACGAAGACAAAAGAGTTGATCGTTTAATAAACTTATCTTTAAAACTTGAGGGTTTAAATCGTAATTTTGCAACACATGCTGCTGGTGTGGTAATTGCAGATAAAAATTTATCAGAAACAGTGCCACTTTATAAAGATCCATCCTCTAATTTATTATTACCATCAACACAATTTGATATGTATTCAGCTGAAAACGCTGGTCTAATCAAATTTGATTTTTTAGGCCTAAAAACTTTAACAGTTATAAACAAAACACAAAATATTATTAAAAAAAAAATTAAAGACTTTGATATTAAAAATATTAAATATGATGATGAAAAAGTTTATAAATTACTATCATCAGGTAACACAATCGGTTTATTTCAACTAGAAAGTTCTGGTATGCGAGAAGCTTTGACTCAAATGAAGCCAAATCAACTTGAAGATATTATAGCACTTGTAGCATTATATAGACCTGGTCCAATGAGTAATATTCCAATATATAATGATTGCAAACATGGAAAAAAAAAACCTGATTATTTACATCCTAAGCTAGAGAAAATATTGAAACCAACTTACGGAGTAATAATTTATCAAGAACAAGTTATGCAAATCGCGCAGACTCTGTCTGGTTTTTCTCCCTCTGAAGCTGATTTACTCCGAAGGGCTATGGGAAAAAAAAAAAGAGCTGAATTAGAAAGACAAAAAAACAGGTTTGTAGAGGGAGCATTTAAAAATGGAATAAGTAAAGATATTGCTGCAGGTATTTTTTTAAAAATCGAACCATTTGCTGAATATGGTTTTAACAAAAGTCATGCAGCAGCGTATGCTATAATTGCTTATCAAACAGCATACCTTAAGACTTATTTTACTGAACAATTTTTTGCTGCATCTATGTCTATGGAGCTATCTAATCAAAAAAAACTTGGAGAATTTTGTGAAGAGATTAAAAAACTAAAAATAAATATTATACGACCAGATATTAATTCATGTTTTTCAGATTTTTACTCAGATAACAAAAATTTTTACTATGCATTGGGTGCTATAAAAAATGTTGGATTTGACTCAATATCAAATATTATTATTGAGAGAAACAAAAATGGTAAATTTAAATCTGTTCACGATTTTCTAAATAGAGTAAATCCAAAAGATATAAATAAACTTCAATTGGAGGGGCTAACTAAAGCTGGCGCTTTCGATAGTATTATTAATAATAGAAGATCGTTTTACGAGTCAATTCCTACTTTAATTTTAAAATCAAAAAATATATATGATAGTAAATCTCAAAATCAAAAAGAGCTGTTTTCTGTTGGTATAAATGAAAATAGAGAAGAAATTGTAAATGAAAAATCTGAGTGGAATTTTCAAGAAAAAATGCTTAAAGAATTTGAAACAATAGGTTTTTATATTTCAGATCATCCATTAAACCAATATAAAGATATTTTTAAGGAATATAATATTACAAAATATTCTGACTTTATTAATGACAAAAATAATATAAGTAGCATGGTTTCGGCCACAATTATAAAAGTTCAAGAAAAAAAAACTCAAAAAGGTACATCTTATGCAATTATTAAGTTTTCAGATTTAGGTGGGGTTTTTGAATTATTTGTTTTTTCTGATATTTTGGAGTTAAATAGAGAAAATATTAAAGAGGGTAAATCAGTAATAATAACACTTTATAAAAATACTAATGAAAATGATCAAAGAATAAGAATAAATGTACGTAAAATTATTCCATTAGATGAAATTCTAAATAAACCTATAAATAATCTTAAAATTAAAATTAATAATACTAAAGATCTTATTATTCTATCAAATATTTTAAAGACTAAAGGCAATGTTGAAATTATGTTTGAACTTGAAGAAAATAATAAAAAATATACTTTGAAATTAAAAAATAAACGATTTGTTGATAGGAACGTTTTAAATACTATTAAAAATCAAGGTATTTTAACATCTATTTTATAATAAATTACTTGCCTTTATCCCTTAAAGTTAATAAATAATAGCGCATTACTCACACAGTTAGTGGTTTAATACCTCCGGTCCTTAAATGGAAATAACTGTGGCGGAATAACCGGAAAAAATTATGAAGATACCAAATATATCTATACAACAACTTTTAGAAGCAGGGGTTCACCTAGGTCATAAAACTTTAAGATGGAATCCAAAAATGAAAAAATATATTTTTGGAAAAAGAGACTCTGTCCATATTATTGATCTTACACAAACATTAGAATTAACAAATAAAGCACTTGAAAAGGTTTATGAAACAATAATCAATAATGGAAAGATTCTTTTTATCTCGACAAAAAAACAGGCATCCGAGTCTATAGCTGAATTAGCAAACTCAACTGATCAATATTTTGTGAATTATAGATGGTTAGGTGGCATGTTAACTAATTGGGGAACAATTTCAAATTCAATTAAAAAACTTCAAAAGTTAAATATTGATTTAAAAGCTGAAAATAGAGGTTTCACAAAAAAAGAACTTCTTAAAATGGGAATATTAAGAGATAAATTACAAAGGTCATTAGGTGGTATAGCAGAAATGAAAAAAGTACCTGATCTAGTTTTTATTATTGATACTAATTACGAGTCTCTTGCAATTAAGGAATCAATTAAATTAAATATTCCGATTATAGCGATACTTGATACAAACTCTGATCCAGAAGGAATTGACTATCCTATTCCAGGAAATGATGATGCAAGAAGATCTATAGATTTATATTGTAGCCTAATAAAAGAAACAATTGAAAATGCAAAAAAAAATATTCCTATTAAAGAAGAAAAGAAAAACGTCGAACCCCCAAAAAAAAAATTATCCTCTGAAAATAACAAAAATTTAAGTTAATTGAATTTATAATGAGCGATATTCAAAATATCAAAAAACTAAGATCATTAACTGGAGCAGGATTTAAAGATTGTAGTTCAGCACTAGAAGAGTCATCTGGTAAAATAGATAAAGCTATAGAAATTTTAAGAATTAAAGGTATTTCAAAAGCATCAAAAAAAATGTTGAGAAATGCTAATGAGGGGCTAATTGCGATATCAGGAGATAGTAATAGATACTCTATTATTGAATTAAATTGTGAAACCGATTTTGTAGCAAAAAATGAGGATTTTATAAATTTTTCAAAAGAATTAAGTGAATTAAACAATTCTATTAAATCTGACAAAGATAAATTAATAAAGTTAAAAATGAAAAATGATATTTCCGTTGAAGAAAATCTGGTAAATTTAATTTCTAAAATAGGCGAAAAAATTACTATTGGCAGAATAAAAACTATAGAAAGTAAATCAAAAAAAATATTTAAATATCACCATTCTGTTATTAAAGATAACTTATCTAAATTAGGTGTTATTGTATCAATAAAGACCGAGTCTGATGACGAAAAAGTTGATATTTTTGGTAAACAACTTTCAATGCATATTGCCGCTTCTAACCCTCTTTCTATAGAAGCAAAAGATATAGATGAACAAATTATAAAAAAAGAAGAGGAATTAATCTCTCAAGAACTTAAAAATTTAGGAAAACCTGAAGATATTATTAAAAAAATATCTATTGGTAAAATAAATAAATTTAAGGAAGAAAATTCTTTGCTTAATCAATATTGGGTTATGGAACCTAAAAAAAAGGTTAAGGAAATTATTCAAGAACTAAACATTCCAAATTTAAAAGTTGAAGATTTTATTAGATTAAAAATTGGAGATTAAATGTTTGATATAAATAACTTTAATCAAAAAATGACAAAAACATTAGATGTTTTTAATAAGGAACTTAGTGCTCTTAGAACCGGAAGAGCAAATGCAACTATGTTAGACTTAGTAAAGGTAGATGTTTATGGTCAAAAAATGCCAATAAACCAATTAGGTTCGATTACGACACCAGATCCAAGAATGATAAATATTCAAGTATGGGATTTAAATAATGTATCATTGATTGATTCGGCTATTAAAAAAAGTGAATTAGGTTTAAATCCACAAATTGATGGTCAGCTAATTAGATTACCAATTCCAAATCTTAGTGAGGAACGAAGAAATGAAATGAAAAAGATGATTAAATCTATGGGAGAGAAAAGTAAAATTTCAATAAGAAATATACGTAGAGAAGCAAACGATGATTTAAAGAACTTACAGAAAAAAAAAGAAATTTCAGAAGATGACGAAAAAAAATATGAAAAGGAAATACAAACTCTAACAGATAAGCACATAAGATTAGTAGACGATAGAGTAACTCAAAAAGAAAAAGAAATAATGACAATATGAACCAGATTAAACATGTCGCTATCATAATGGATGGCAATGGGCGCTGGGGTATCAAACAAGGAAAAACAAGAAATTTTGGCCACGAAAAGGGCATTAAAACTGTAGAAATGATAATAAAGGAGACAATAAAAAAAAAAATTAAATTTTTAACATTATTTGCTTTTTCAACAGAAAACTGGAAACGACCACAGGGGGAGAGAAATTTTCTTTTCAAATTATTAGAATTTTACATAAAAGATAAACTAGATTCGCTTAATAAAGAAAAAATAAAAATCAAAATTATTGGACAAAAAATATTTACGAATAAACTAAATTCACTGTTAAATTATGCTGAATATAAAACAAGGAAAAATAAAAAATTACAAATAAATATTGCATTAAATTATGGTTCAAAAAATGAATTATTACATGCATTTAATAAATTAAAAAATAAGAAAAAAAAAATTACTATAAGAGATATTAAAAAAAATTTGTTTACCAAAAATACGCCAGATCCAGAACTTTTAATAAGAACAGGTAATACAAAAAGATTAAGCAATTTTTTATTATGGCAAATTGCATATTCAGAAATATTTTTTGAAAAAAAATTATGGCCTGATTTTACAGCTCATGATTATAACAAAATTCTTAGTAAATTTAGAAAAACAAAAAGAAATTTTGGGAATATTTAATGTCAAATGAATTATTAAAAAGAATATTTAGTTCTATTGTTCTAATACCAATTATTTTTTTTTCAATAATTAAAGGAGAATTTTATTTTAATATATTGTTAATAGTTCTTATATCATTTGTAATATATGAATGGGATAAATTAGTAAATCAAAAAATAATTAAAACAACTGGATTTGGATTTATTTTTTTTGTTTTTATTTTATCTTTTTTTTTAAGAAATAATTATAATCCTGAAATTTTTTTATTTTTAATATTAATTTGTGTTTCGACAGATCTAGGAGGTTATATATTTGGAAAAATTTTGAAAGGTCCGAAATTAAGTAAAGTCAGTCCAAATAAAACTTATTCTGGAATGATTGGAAGTTATATACTTTCTCTTTTATCAGGATATTTTTTTTTAAAATTAAAAATTTTTGAAAAAACTAATGAATTCTTTTTTGAATTAAATAATTTAGAATTTGTTATATTAATAGTTATTATTTCATCTATTAGCCAAGTTGGAGACCTAATTATTTCTTATTTTAAAAGATTAGCAAAAGTTAAAAATACTGGAAATTTATTACCTGGTCATGGAGGTATTTTAGATAGAATTGACGGTTTAATTTTTGCAGTTCCAATATTTTATTTGCTAATATTGATTTTAAAAATATGAAAAAAAAAATTGCAATTTTAGGATCTACTGGGTCTATTGGCAAACAAACTCTTAAAATTATTAAAAAAGATAAAAAAAATTTTGATGTTGTTTTATTATCAACAAACAAGAATACAAAATTAATTTTAGAACAAGCTAAAGAATTTAATGTTAAAAATATAGTTATAAAAAACTATGAAAGTTATTTAAAATTCAAAAAAAAAATAAAATATCTAAAAGTACATAAAAACTTTGATAATTTAGAACAATTTATTAAAAAAAAACTAGATTACACAATGTGTGCAATAACAGGTTTAGAGGGCCTTAAACCTACTTTAAAAATTGTGAAGCATACAAAAACAATTGCTATAGCAAATAAAGAATCAATAATCTGTGGATGGTGTTTAATTAATAAACAACTCCAAAAACATAAAACAAAATTTATTCCAGTTGATTCAGAACATTTTTCTATATGGTCAGTAATTAGAGACCTTAATTCATCTGTTGTGGAAAAAATAATAATAACAGCTTCAGGAGGACCTTTTTTTAACAACAAAAATAATAGTTTAAAAATAACACCCAAATTAGCATCGAGCCATCCTAATTGGAAAATGGGAGCAAAAATTTCAGTGGACTCTTCTACTTTGATGAATAAAGTTTTTGAAATAATTGAAGCTAAAAAAATATTTAATATTGAGTTAAAAAAATTTAAAATTTTAATACACCCAAAATCTTATGTGCACGCTATTATTAAATTAAAAAACGGTTTAATTAAAATTGTAGCACATGATACAGATATGAAAATCCCAATCACAAATTCACTGTATTTAAATGAAAACAAGTTTATAAAAACTAAAAATATAAATGTTAAGATCCTTAATAATTTAAAACTAACTGAGGTAAATAAAAAACAATTTCCCTTAATAAAACTACTCAAAGCAGTACCAAAAAATAATACTCTCTTTGAAACTTTGCTTGTATCAATGAATGATGAATTGGTAAGTTTATTTTTAAACAAAAAAATTTCATACGATCAAATATCTAAAAATTTACTGAGCCGAATAAATTCAAAATCTTTTTCTAAATTTAAGCGCAAAAAACTTAATAATTTAGCTCAAATTGAAAAATTAAATAATTTTGTTAGATTGAAAACAAAAACTTTAAGTGTAATATCCTCTAAAAAATGAAAATAGTAATTTATACTCTGCTTTTTTTAACAATATTTTTTAAATCAGTTTTTTCTGAAATAGTAAATGATGTTAAGATAGAAAATAATAATAGAATCTCTAAAGAAAGCGTAATAGCCTTTGGAAATATAGAAATAGGCTCAGATTATACTGAGGAAAAGTTAAACAAAGTATTAATTGATTTGTATGATAGTAATTTTTTTTCTGATGTTAGATTAAAAATTGTAAACAACGTACTAATAGTGAATGTCACAGAAAGAAAAATTATTCAATCTGTTATAATAAACGGAATAAAGTCAAAAGAAAATACAGAAAATATTTTAAAGCAGCTAAGTCTCAAGGCAAAAAGTCCATTTGATGACTTTACTGCTGAAAGAGATTTAATAAAATTAAAAAGTTCCTTAAATAGAGCTGGGTACTATTTTGCAAAAGTAAATGTAACTATAAAAGAAAATAATAATGACACTCTTGATCTGATTTATAACATTGATACAGGTGAAAAAGCATTAATAAATAAAATTACATTTACAGGTGACAAATTTTTTAAGGACAGAAAACTAAGAAACGTTATAGTTAGCGAGGAGACACGTTTCTGGAAATTTATTAGTAATAAAAAATATCTTGATACTAACAGAATATCATTAGACGAAAGATTACTTAAAAATTATTATTTAAATAAGGGTTTCTATAATGTTGATGTTCAAAGTTCATCTGCTATTTTTGAAAATAATTCATTTGAATTAATTTATAATATTAATTCTGGCGAAAGATTTACTATTAAAGAAGCTAAATTAAAAATCCCGTTAGATTATAAAAAAAAAGATTTCAAAAAAGTAGAAGAAAAAATATCTAAACTAGAAAATGAAAAATACTCATTAAATAGAATTAACAAAGTAATAAAAGAAATTGATAAAATATCCGTATCAAGATTATATGATTTTATTGATGCCACAATAGAGACTGAAGAAGTAAGTAAAAATCAAATTAATCTTATTTTTTCTATAGTTGAAAGTGAAAAATTCTTTGTTAATAGAGTAAATATTTTTGGAAATAATGTAACTGAGGAAAAAGTTATCAGAAATCAACTTGAGGTAGATGAGGGGGATCCTTTTAATAAGTTACTTCATGCTAAATCTGTAAATAATATAAAAGCCTTAAGGATATTTAAAGACGTAACCTCTGAGGTTTTGCCAATAGACGGATCAAAAAAGAAAAATATCAATATTACTGTTGAAGAAAAACCCACTGGAGAAATATTAGCTTCAGCTGGCGTTGGTAGCGATGGTGGAACATTAGGTTTCTCTGTTTCAGAAAAAAACTTTATGGGTCGTGGTATAGGACTTACTACCTCAGCTACTATTAGTGAAGAGAGATTTAAAGGTGAGTTTACAGTTTTAAACCCTAACTTTAATTATACAGAAAAAGCATTATCTACGAGTATTTTTGCCGTTGATACTGACAGGATGACAGCCAGTGGTTATGAGTCTACAGAAGTTGGTTTTAGTTTTGGCACGAATTTTGAACAGTATAATAACCTTTATTTTTCACCATCCTTTAAAGTTATATCAGAGGAACTAACTACAGACACTACTGCTAGTAACTCAATAAAAAAACAAGAAGGTAATTATTTCACCTCAACTATTGGATATGCATTTGATTATGATTTAAGGAATCAAAGATTTCAAACAACCGACGGTTTTAGAAGTAGATTTTTTCAGGAGCTGCCTGTTGTCTCAGAAAGTGACAGTCTAATATCATCTTACACATTTGATTATTATTTTTCTTATGAAGATACTACTTCCAGCATTGGTCTTTTCTTGAAAAATGCTACTGGATTATCTGATGATGTAAGAGTGTCTGAAAGAATAGGTATACCTTCGAGCAGATTGAGAGGATTTAAAAGAGGAGGTGTTGGCCCTGTTGAACAAGGTGCAGATATTGATCACATAGGTGGTAATTATGCTGCTGCATTAAGTTTAACTCAGGAGATTCCAAATATAGCGCCTAATTTACAGAATTTTGAGTTTAAATATTTTTTAGATTTCGGAAATGTATGGGGAGCGGATTTTAGAGGATCAAATTTTGATGACTCAAATTACTTAAGAGCGTCGACAGGATTAGGTATTGAATGGTGGACACCCGTTGGACCATTATCATCATCATTTTCACATGCAATTAGAAAAAACAGCACAGATGAATTTGAAGGATTTCAATTCAACATAGGTACAACTTTCTAATGCTAAAAAGATTATTTACGTTATTTTTTTTTCTTATATTCACATTTAATACCAATGCAGAAATACAAAAAATAGTTTACATTGATATAGAAAAAATTATGCAACAATCAGTTGCTGGTAAAAATTTTATAAATTTATTAGAAAAAAAACATAAAACTAATATTTCCAAGTTTAAAAAAGAAAATGAACAAATTAAAGAAAAAGAAAAAAAATTAATTACCCAAAAAAATATTTTAAGTCCACAAGATTTTCAAAAAGAATTATCAAAATTAAGAGACGAAATAACAAATTTTCAAAAAAATCAAGTAAAAGCAAGAAATGAAATCAACAAACTTAGACTGTTAGGGACGAACAAGATGATTAATGAAATTACACCTATATTAGAAAATTATGCAAAAGAGAATGCAATTAACTTAATATTACAAAAAAAAAATATTGTTATGGGGAAAAAAGAAATGGAAATTACTGATAATATTATAACTTTAGCAGATAAAAAAATAAAAAAAATAAATTTAGATTAATGTCTGAAACTTTAAATAAAAATCAAATTGAGAACCTTCTACCTCATAGAGAACCTATGCTTTTACTAGATAAATTAATTAATATAAAAAAATTATTATCTGCTACTGCTATTGTTAATGTCAAAAAAGACAGTTTCTTTGTAAATGGACACTTCCCTGGGCAGCCAGTTATGCCAGGTGTTCTCATTGTAGAAGCATTTGGTCAAGCAGCTGCTGCACTAACTGCTCATGGTATAGACAAATCTACTTATGAAAATAAACTTGTTTTTTTAATGAGTGTTGAAAAAGCAAGATTTAGAAATCCGGTAGTTCCTGATTGTAAATTAGAATTAAATGTAGAAGCCATAAGATCTCACGGCAAAGTTTGGAAATATAAAGGTGAGGCGTTTGTTTCAGGAAAAAAAATGGCTGATGCCATATGGTCAGCCACGATTGTTGACAGGAAATAATTAGAAATATTTATTGATAACTCCTTTTTGGATAGTTTTGATATTAAATCACTTAATGTCTAATCCATTTTTTAACAATACCGGCCCATATAAAATAGATTTCCTATTAGAAAAAATAGATTTAAAAATAATAAATAAAGATATTAATGTTACAGACATTAAAGATTTATTTACTGCCTCGAATGGAAATATTACTTTTTTTCATTCTAGGAAATACTCTGAATTTGCAAAAAAAACCAAAGCGTCTTTTTGTATTACAAACTCAAGTTTAAAACATTTACTTCCAAAAAGCTGTATTCCTATAATCAGTGATAATATTTTATTCACAACCTCAAAGATAACTGAAATTTTTTATCCTGACTCAGTGAATGATAACTTTGATGATACAGTCCAAAATATAGAAAAAACAAAATATAAAGAAAAAGTTAAGCTAGGAAAAAATATTTTAATAGGCAATAATGTTAAGATTGGCCAAAACTGTTCAATTGGACACAATACAATTATTGAGAAAAATGTTGAAATTGGAGATAATTGTAGCCTTGGATCTAATGTAATCATTAGGAATAGCATCTTAAAAAATAACGTTCATGTTTTGGATGGTTGTGTAATTGGAAAAAAAGGTTTTGGATTTTTACCAAGTCAAAATAAAAATATTAGATATCCTCAAATTGGAATGGTTTTAATAGGCGATAATTGCGAGATTGGATGCAATTCAACAATCGATAGAGGATCTCTTTCTGATACAATTATTGGAAGGAACACTTTTTTAGATAACCAAATTCATATAGCGCACAATGTAAAAATTGGTGATAATTGCATTATTGCTGGTCAAGTTGGATTTGCTGGAAGCTCGATTATTGGAGATAATGTAATGATAGGGGGTCAAGCAGGTGTTTCGGGACATCTTAAAATAGGAAACAATGTTCATATTGCCGGTGGTAGTGGAGTAATTAAAAGTATTAGTGATAATTCTAAGGTTATGGGCTATCCAGCAAAAGAATTAAAAAAATTTTTAAAAGATAATAAATGATACATGAAACAGCAATAATTGATAAAAATGCAAAAATACCCTCCTCAACTTCTATTGGACCTTATGTAGTCATAGGACCAGAAGTTGAATTAGGAAATAATGTTATTGTACACTCTCATGTTTCTATTATGGGAAAAACTAAAATTGGAGATGGAAATATTTTTTTTCCATTCTCGTCCATAGGTAATGACCCCCAGGATTTGAAATTTAAAGGGGAAAAATCCTCTTTAGTGATCGGAGATAATAATAAAATTCGTGAATACGTTACAATGAACCCAGGAACTTTAAGTGGAGGTGGAATTACAAAAGTAGGAAGTAATTGTTTATTTATGATTGGTTCACATATTGCACATGATTGCAATGTTGGTAATAACGTAATAATCGCAAACAACGTTCCATTGGGTGGTCACGCAGAAATAGGAGATGGTGTTGTAATAGGTGGTAATTCTGCAGTACAACAATTTACAAGAATTGGAAAATTCGCTATGATAGGTGGTATGACAGGTGTACTTAATGATGTTATACCTTATGGACTTTCTATTGGGAATAGAAATCACTTACAAGGACTTAATTTAATAGGATTGAGAAGAGCTAAAACCGAAAACAAAATAATTTTGGAATTAACTGAAGCATATAAAGATATATTTAGATCAAAAAATCTTTCAGAAAATTTAAAAAATTTACCTCAGAAATATGAAAAAAATGTTCTTGTACAAGATGTAATTGAATTTATTAATAAAGATAAAAAAAGATCAATAGCTCAACCATTAAATTTGAATGAAAGTAATAGATAATTTATTAGATAAAAATGACTTCATTAAGTTGGTAGACAAACTTAATGGACCTGAATTTCCTTGGTATTTTCTCAAGGGAAAAGTCCACGCAGACGATGGACATTATCAAATGTGCCATAATTTTTTTTTAGAGGGTAAGCCACAATCTCAATATTTAACCATACTTGACCCATTTATAACTAAACTCAATATTGGCAAAGTTATAAGAATTAAAGCAAATATTACTTTTAAAAAAAATACCAATGAAGAAACAGATATGCACACAGATTTAAAAAGAGTAGGAAATGAAAAATTTAAAACTGCAGTATTTTATTGCAATACAAATAATGGTTCCACATTGTTTGAAAGTGGTGAAAAAATTCTTAGTAAAGAAAATAGGGTTGTAATATTTGATGGTGATAAATTACATTGTGGAGTTTCCTGTACAGATAAAGATCGAAGAATTGTTATAAATTTTAATTATATAGAAAAAAGTTCATGATAGGTCTTTTTTTTGGTGATAACGATCTTCCAAAAGAAATTTTGAAAAAAATAAAGAAGAAAGGTATTAAATATTTAATTATAGATTTATCTAATCGAAAAAAATTCAAAAATGACAAACATTCTTGTCGGGTTTCAATAGGACAATTTGGTAGAATTTTAGAAATTTTAAAAAAAAACATATGTAAAAAAGTTTTATTTGCAGGAAACGTATCTAGACCTAGTCTAACTAAATTAAAATTAGATTTAAAAGGTCTATATTATTTTCCAAGAATAATAAGGGCTTCGAAACTTGGAGATGCAGCTATTCTTAAAGAAATTATAAAAATATTAGCTCAAAACAAAATTAAAACTGAAAATTCTTTAAAATTCAATCCTGAGCTATCGCTGAAAAAGGGTGATTACTCAAAAATAAAAGCAAATAAACAAGATAAATTGGATATTAAAAAAGCAATTAAGATACTAAACAGTTTAAAGCAATATAATTATAGTCAAGGTGTTGTAGTTAGAAACAATAAAGTTGTTTCTATAGAAGGAAAAGGTGGAACTAAAATAATGTTAAAAAAAAGCAGAAACAAAAAATTCAAAAATCATGGAGTTATGGTTAAATTTCCAAAGAAAAAACAAGATCTTAGAATTGATCTCCCTACAGTTGGTTTAAAAACAATGAAACAAAGCAAAGCTGCTGGGTTAAAAGGAGTTGTTGTAAAAAGCAAGCAACACATTTTTTTAGATAAAAACAAATGTATTAATTTTGCCAATAAGAATAGGATGTTTATCTCAGTAAAATGAAAAAAATTTTTGTATTAACTGGAGAACCTTCTGGAGATAAATTAGCATCAAAAGTAGTTTCTAAACTTCAACAAAATTATTCCGATATAGAATATTTAAGTGTTGGTGGCTCTCACTTAAATAGACATGGAGTAAAATCTATATATGATCTTAAAGAAATAACATATATTGGATTTACCAGTGTTTTTTTTAATATATTAAAAATCAGAAATAAAATAAATATAACTGTTAAAAAGATAATTGAATTCAATCCTGACATATTACTAAGTGTGGATAGTCCAGATTTTACTTTAAGAGTTGCTGAAAAAGTTAAAAAAATAAATCCTAAGATAAAAACCATTCACTATGTTGCTCCACAAGTATGGGTATGGAGAAGGGGCAGGGTTAAAAAATTTAAAAAGTTTTTAGACCATATTCTTTTATTATTCAATTTTGAAAAAAAATATTTTGATAAAGAAAATATCAAAAACACTTTTGTTGGTCATCCGTTACTCGAAAATAAAGAAAATACTAAAACAGATTTACCTAATTTAATAAATAATGATAAAAAAACAATATCCTTATTTGCTGGAAGCCGGACATCAGAAACAAATATATTATTACCAATACTATTAGATTTTATTAAATTAATGAATGCAAAATTTAATCAATATTATTTTATTTTTCATGCAACTGATCAGAATAAAGATTTAATTAAAGATGAATTAAAAAAAAAAAAATTTAATAATGTTGAGGTTATATCAGATGAAAGTATTAAATTTCAAATATTATCAAAATCTATATTCGCGGTAGCTAAGTCTGGAACTGTTTCTTTAGAGATTTGTAATTTAAAAGTGCCATCAATTATTATTTATAAAATGAATGTAATAAATTTTTTAATTGTAAAATTTTTAGTAAAAGTAAAATTTGCTAATATAATAAATATTATTAACCAAAAAGAAATAATACCTGAATTAATTCAAAATGAATGTAATGCAAAAGAAATCTTTAGATCTGTAGTTTATTTTTTGAAAAATCCAGAACTTATGAATAAACAAATTAATGATGTAAGCAATACATTGAATCAGATTAAATCTAAAACCTCTTCATCTGCTGAAGCTTCTGCTGTAGTTTTAAACTATCTTGACGTCTAATCTCTTTTGAACCTCTTTTTTTCCTAACGATAAGATAATGTCATATATCCCAGGTCCAAATTTTGAACCAGTTAATACTATTCTTAAAGGTTGGCCAACACCTTTAAAATTTGTATCATGAGATTTGATAAGTCCATTTACCAATGATTCTAAAATTTTTCTACTAGGTTGGTCTATCTTTTCAAATTGACCTTTAAAGTCAGAAATAATTTTTTTGGCTTTTTCGTCAACTAATTTTATATCATCTTTATTAAAAATTACTTCATCAACAATTATATATTTCCCATTATTAAATATGTCTTCCAATGTTTTTGCTTTATTTTTTAAAAAAGATAATGATTTTTTTATTTTATCTTTTTTATCAGATTTAATCTCTTTATTAAATTTATTGCAATATTCTATTAGTTGATTAAATAAGTCATCTTCATTCATGTTTTTAATGTAGTGTTCGTTCATAGATAAAATTCTGCTCATATCTAGTTTAGATGGAGATTTACCAATCCCTCCAAGATTAAAATGTTTTATACTTTCTTCCATTGTAAATATTTCCTTATCTTTATAAGACCATCCTAATCTTAAAAGATAATTTCTAAGAGCATCGGGCATAATACCAATCTTAGAATAATCATCTAATGTTGATGCCTTATCTCTTTTTGATAATTTTTTTCCCTCAATTGTATGTATTAATGGTATATGCGCAAAAGCAGGTAAATCCCATTTCATTGCTTCGTAAATTTGGATTTGTTTAAAAGTATTTATTTTATGGTCATCCCCTCTAATTATGTGTGTCATATTCATTTGATGGTCATCAACAGTCGAGGATAAGTTATATGTTGGTGTGCCATCATTTCTTAAGATTACAAAATCTTCAATCGTATTATTTTCAATTTCAACATTACCTTGAACCAAATCTTTTAATATTGATGTACCGTCTATTTTACTTTTAAACCTTATTACTGGCTTTATATTTTTAGGAGCTTCAGTCTCATTTTTATTTCTCCATTTTCTGTCATAAATATAAGGAATTTTTTTTTGTTTAGCCCTTTTCTTTTGTTCCTCAATTTCTTCAGATGAACAGTAACATTTATATGCACTACCTTTTTTTAATAATTCATAGGCAATTTTAATGTGATCTTCTATTTTTTTAGATTGTACATATTCTTCCCCATCAAAATCTATACCAATCCATTTTAGCGAATTAATAATTTGTTTATTATATTCTTCTTTAGATCTTTCTTTATCAGTATCTTCAATTCTTAAAAAAAAATTACCGTTTTGATTTTTTGAATATAGCCAGTTAAATAATGCTGTACGAACTCCACCTATATGTAATGGCCCGGTTGGTGATGGAGCAAATCTAGTTGCTACTTTTGACATTTAATATTAGTAAACTATTTTTTTAGAAGTTTCTATACAAAGATACTAGAACGCCCTGAACTTTTACTCTATCTGGGCCAAAGATTTTAGTTTCGTAGTTTTTATTTGCACTCTCAAGAGCAATCGTTTTTCCTTTTCTTCTTATTCTTTTAAGCATAGCTTCATGGTCATCAATTAAAGCTACTACAATTTTTCCATTCTCTGCTGTATCAGTTTTTTTAACAATTACTGTATCACCTTCACTTATACCAGCATCGATCATTGAGTCACCTTGAACTCTTAAACCAAAATATTCACCATTTTTTTCTAAATTGTTAGGTAAATGAACCCTTGAAACTTCATTTTGTATCGCTTCAACTGGCGTGCCTGCCGCAATTTTACCTAATACTGGAATTTCGTTTGTCTCGACACCTTCTTCATCCAAACCACCTTTTATTACACTTGGTGAAAAGGAGTTATATATATCATTGGCAGATGCGGTCTCAGGAAGTTTTACAACCTCCAAAGCTCTAGCTTTATGAGCCAACCTTTTTATAAAACCTCTCTCTTCTAGGGCGCTAATTAATCTATGAATTCCGGATTTTGATTTTAAATTTAACGACTCTTTCATTTCTTCATAAGATGGAGATACACCGGAGCTTCTCAACTTCTTGTTGATAAACATTAAAAGATTTTTTTGTTTTTTTGTAAGCATAAGAACAAATATCGTACAAATAATGTTCTATAAAAGTTCTTTTAAATTAACAATAGTAAAAAAAGCTTGTAAAATCAGGGAAAATTTTACTAAAGAACTGAAAAAATTGAATTGTTATCTAAATTTTTTAAAAGTGATTCACCTATTAAAAATGTTTTAATTGAAGTTCTTTCTGAGAGTTTTAGCAGGTCATTTTTTGTTTGAATACCACTTTCTGAAATTAAAGGACCGGAATGATTAATTAGAACATCGTAAATGTCATAGGTTGTATTTATATTTGTCTCAAGAGTTTTTAAATTCCTATTATTTATACCTAGTAGCGCATTTTTATACTTCAAGGCTCTTTTAGCTTCCTCAATAGTGTGAACTTCTACAATAACAGACATGTTATGATTTATAGCCTCTTCATATAATTCGTCAGCTATATTGTCAGTAACACCCGCTAGTATTATTAAAATTGCATCTGCTCCATAACTTTTTGATAATAATACTTGATACTTATCTATAAAAAAGTCTTTGCATAAGATTGGTAAATTAATTTTTTTTTTAATTTTGGATATATGTTCCAAATTTCCTAAAAAAAATTGTTCCTCTGTCAAAACAGATAGACAAGTAGCATTATTTATATCATATATATTTGCTATTTTAACGGGATCATAATCTTTAATAATTATACCTGCAGATGGACTTGCTTTTTTTATTTCAGCTATAATCGAAAATTTATTATTACTAATATTTTTTTGAATTTTTTCCTTAAAATTATAAAATTTATCGTAATTTTTAATTAAATCATGTAAAAAATTTACATCAAAATTTTTTTTTAAATAATTAATTTTTTCTTTTTTCTTTTCTATAATTTCTTCAAGTATATTTTTAGACATTTTGAATTTTTTTTAAGTGATCGAAAGTTTTTCCTGACAAAATATGATTTCTTGAATTCATGTAAGCTTCATCAAAATTTTTAAAAGATTCATTTACTATTAATCCAGCAGCAGCATTTAAACAAACTGCTTTTGAAAAGTCGTTATCCTCACCCATAAATATTTTAATTATTTTATCAGCATTAAATTTTGCATTATTACCTATAAGATTTTCAAATTTATCTGCATTGATACCTAATTTAATTGGATCTATTACAAATTCAGAAACTTCTTTATTTTTTAATTGTACAACACTGGTCTTAGCGTAAGGTGAAATTTCATCAAGACCATCTTCACTATTAACAATCCATGCAAATTTTATATCTAAATTCTTTAATGCTTCTGCAAAAATTTTTAAAAGTTTTTTGTCAAATACGCCGACCACTTGTTTTTTTACTGAGGCGGGACTACTTAATGGCCCTATCATATTGAATATGGTTCTTTTACCAATTTTTTTTCTTGTTGGACCAACGAATTTCATGGCGCTGTGATAATTAGGTGCGAACATAAATCCAAAGTTATTCTTATTAATTTGATTAATAATTTCATTTGGTTCTAAATTAATATTCACTTTAAGTGCCTCCAAAACATCACCTGACCCACACTTTGAGGAAACTGCTTTATTTCCATGTTTTGCAACTTTTACCCCCATACTTGCAAGTAAAATAGCTGCGGCTGTAGATATGTTAAGAGTGTTTAAACCATCACCACCTGTTCCACATGTATCAACACAATCATCTATATAAACTCTTTTAGCTTTTTCTCTTAATATATAAACACCTCCAGCAATTTCGTTGGCAGTCTCACCTTTAAAAGACAATTTCGTTAAAAAATTAAATATTTCCTCATCATTTGCTTTACCTTCCATTAATAATTTAAATGCTTCAATACTTTCCTCAAATGATAAATCTTGTTTTGTTTCAATTTTACTTATAAATTTTTGCATTTATTTAAGAGTTTACAAAGTTTTTTAAAATTTTCATTCCTAATTTTGTTTTAATACTTTCTGGATGAAATTGAACGCCATGTATATTGTATTTTTTATGTTGAACACCCATAATTGTACCATCTGATGTTTCAGCGGTAATTTCTAGATCATTAGAAAAGGTTTTTTTGTCAATAATTAAACTATGATATCTAGTTGCCTCAAATTTTTTTGGTAAATTTTTTAAAATACCTTTATTTTTATTGTAAATATTACTTGTTTTTCCATGCATTAGTTTCTTTGCTTTAATAATTTTAGAGCCAAAAACTTGACCAATAATTTGATGACCCAAACAAACTCCCAATATCGGCATTTTTTTATAAAATTTGCTAACAATTTTTAAACAATTTCCAGATTGATTTGGATTTCCTGGGCCAGGAGATATAACAATTTTTTTAAATTTTAAATCAATAATTTTTTTTTCATCTATTTTATCGTTTCTGTGAACTTCTACTTTTACATTCAGTGTTGATAAGTAATGATATAAATTAAAAGTAAAACTATCATAATTATCTATTAAAAGTATTTTCATTTTTACTCTAAAGCTTTTATCAAAGCTTTTGATTTATTTATTGTTTCTTTATATTCATTAATTGGTTTACTATCTGCAACTATTCCAGCACCAGCTTGTACATAAAATTTATTGTTTTTAACTATTGCTGTTCGAAGCGCAATACAAGTATCAAAATCACCATTTGCAGAAAAATATCCAATACCACCAGCATAAATTTTTCTCTTTGTTCGCTCAAGTTCATCAATAATTTCCATAGCCCTTATTTTTGGAGCTCCCGAAACTGTTCCTGCAGGAAAACCAGCCATTAGTGCTTTAAATTTTGAGTATTTATTATCAAATTTACCCTCAACGTTAGAAACTATGTGCATAACATGAGAATATTTTTCTATTTTAAATTTTTCAGTTACTTTTACAGAGTCTATTTTTGAAATTTTTCCAACATCATTTCTGCCTAAGTCTAATAACATTAAATGCTCTGATAATTCTTTTTTATCGGTAATTAAATCTTTCATGTAAAAATTATCTGTTTTAAGGTTTTTTCCTCTTGGTCTTGTGCCTGCGATTGGTCTAATAGTAACTTTTTCATTTCTCAACCTTACCAAAATTTCAGGACTGGCACCTATTATTTTAAAATCCTTAAAATTAAAATAAAACATAAATGGAGAAGGGTTAGTGACCCTTAATTTTTTATAAATATCTATAGGTGTTTTTGTTAATTTAGCTTCAAATCTTTGACTTAGCACAACTTGAAAAATGTCACCAATTTCTATGTATTTTTTAGCTTTTTTTACGTTTTCAATAAATTTTTTTTTTGAAAAGTTTGACTTAATTAATACTTTATTTTTGTTTTTTTGTAATTTTTTAGAGTAAGACATTTTGGATTGTATTACTAAAAGATTTATTTCATCCTCTATTATGTTATATTTTTTTTCATAATTATTTATTTTTTCATCAGTAAATACGTTTTTGATAAAATACATTTTTTTTTTAACATTATCGTGAATCACTAAAGTAGTTGGTCTCATCAACCTTATATCAGGTATCTTAAGATCATCTTTGCAAGTGTCTCTAATTTTTTCTATATGTCTTATACAGTCGTAGGAAAAGTAACCTGATATTAAACTGCAAATTTGGGGCAGTCCTTTAGGAGTTTTAAATTTAAAATTATTTATAATATTATTTATAATATTAACAGTTTGACCATTAATTTTCTTCTTAACTCCTTTTTTAATTTGGTAAACATTCTCATTATTAAACTCCCAAATCTTATCGGGATCTTTTCCAAATATTGTATATCTACCTCTAGTTATACCTTTCTCGACTGACTCAAATATAAAACTATTGAAATCTTTTAAAAAATTATTAATTAAATTTTCAACCTCCAAAGTTCCCTTAACATTTATAGATTTGTAAAGAATTTGATTTTGCTTTTTATGTAATTTTTTAAAATTACTTAATTTCACATTTAACATTATTTAAAAAAATTATTCACTCTTTCAAGAGCATTATCATTAATTTCAACTTTATATTCATTATTTAAATATATGTCATAAGATGAATAAATCTCATTCTTTATTTTTTCATTAACTTCATTAGATATTTGCATGATCTCTTTATCATCGAGTTTTTTTTTGTTAATTTTTAGTATTTTAACCAAATATACATCATCTTTTTCATCTGCTACTAGTGTAAAACTTTTTTCTGGCAATGCGTATAAAACCTTTACTGAGTTAATATCAAAAATATTATCATCTCTTATGGAATTAAGTTTTGTTTTTTTATAATCATCTATATTTTTTGAAAATTTCATAAAATCTTCATTATTAAATTTATTTTGTCTAATATTATTTAGGATTTCATTATTAAATTTAAATTTTTCTTTTTGGTACAAAATATTTCTTATTTCATTTTCAAATTTTTTATCAAGCGTTGGTATTTTTTTTTCATAATTGTTAATTTTAAAAATAATGAAGTAATCGTTTTTATCTAAAATATTGATATCATACTGATTAACGTAATCAGAGATATAATCAAAATCTTTGTTATTACTTGATAGATCGAAATTGTTGATCTCATTTATTTTAACTTCTGTGTAATTTTTAAGCAGTTCTTCTAAACTAGTAAACTTTGTTAAATTATTTTCTAATTCATCAATTTTATTAAAAAATTCATCATTAAATTCATCACTATTTACTAAATTTTTAGGATTTATTTCTGCATATTTAAAATTAATAAATTCTCTTTCAAGCTCTTTGCTATTTTCCTCTAAATATTTATTAACATCCATATTTGAAAATTGATCTTTTTTTTTATAACTTTTGTCTAAATTTATATATTCAATTTCTATTAAACTGTTATTACTTGCACTTAACGAATTTATAAGCACATTAGGAGATTTTAAACCTCCGCCATAATAATTAAATAGTATTTTTTCTAATTGTCTTCTCTTTAATCTTTTTTCAAACTGTGCTGCATTTAAATTATTTTCTAAAAGAAATTTTTCATATTTTGAACGTTTAAATTGTTTATCTTTATCCAAAAAATCATTATTATTTTTAATTAGATCAATTAAGTTTTCTTCACTCATTGATATGCCAAGTTTATTTATTTCTAACTCAATAAATTTTTTTGCCAACATATCATTTAAAAATTCACTCATTATGTTTTCATCGAGATTATTTTTAATTAGTTCAGGATTTAATCCTATTGAATTAATATGATCCAAAAAGTTTTGTGTAGAAATACTATGATTACCAATTTTAGCAACATTATTTGTATTTCCTCCTTGAAATATACCTCCCATACCCCAAAATACAAAAGGTATAATAATTATACCTACTAGAACTGAAGCTAATTTAGTTTTTGAAAAGTTTCTTAGTTTTCCTAGCATAATATATGATTAGATATTGATCTATAAACACAAATCTATAGATTAAAATATTTATTATGACAAATAAAATATTGTTTATTGCAAATTGGAAAATGTTTGGAACCAAAAAAACTGTAAAAACTATTAATAATGTAATTAAATTCAGTAAAAGTAAGCATAATAAAAAAGCTAAGATTATTTATTGCCCTCCTTATACTTTGATAGACTCGATAGTTAAAAAAACTAAAAATAGTGAAATTGATGTTGGTGCACAAAATTGTCATTTTGAAAAGAATACCGGACCATTTACTGGATCTATTAGTGCCGATATGATTAAAGAAAGTGGTGCAAAGCTCGTTATTATTGGTCATTCAGAGGTAAGAATGCAAGGTGAAACTAACTTAATTATAAATAAAAAAATTATCAATGCTTTACATACCAAGTTAAAAGTAATTTTCTGTTTTGGCGAAACACTTAAAGAAAAAAAATCAAATAAAACAAAATTAGTTTTAAAAAAGCAATTAATACTTGGACTTAAGTATGTAAAAAATTTAAATAATATAATTTTTGCTTATGAACCTGTTTGGTCCATTGGAACAGGTAAAGTACTAGATAATAAAAATCTAAGAACACAATTTTTATATCTAAAAAAATTTTTAAAAACAAAATATAAAATTAAAAAGCCAACTATTGTATATGGTGGTTCAGTAAATGATAAAAATATTTTAAATTTAAAAAAAATAAACGAAATAGATGGTTTTTTAATTGGTGGTGCATCGACAAATTCAAAAAAATTTATTGATATAATAAAAAAAACTATTAATTAGAGATTATGGAAAATATTTTATTAACTCTTAACATTATATTAGCTATAATATTAGTATTGTTAGTTCTTTTGCAGCAATCGGAGGGCGGAGCTTTAGGTATTGGTGTTTCTCAAGAGAGTTTTATGTTTTCTAGATCAGCTGGAAATTTCTTAACAACAGCAACGGCCATAGTTGCTACATTATTTATAATTTGTAGTTTGGGACTCACTATTTTATCTAATAAAGAACTATCACCTGAAAAATCTTTATTGGATAAAATTGAGCAAAACACTGATAAAGACGCACCACAAATTCCACAAAATAACAATTAGTTCTTTGATTTTACTAAAATAAAGTCTATAACATAATTCCATGGCGCGATTTATATTTGTCACTGGCGGCGTGGTTTCCTCTTTGGGTAAAGGTCTTTCATCTGCATCACTAGCTTATTTGTTAAAATCTCAAGGGTATAAGGTTAGACTTAGAAAAATGGATCCGTATTTAAATGTTGATCCAGGAACAATGAGTCCATTTCAACACGGAGAAGTCTTTGTTACGGATGATGGAGCAGAAACTGATTTAGATCTTGGTCACTATGAAAGATTTACAAATATTTCAGCAAAAAAAAGCGATAATATTACAACGGGAAAAATTTATAGAGATATAATTGGAAAAGAAAGAAAAGGTGAATATTTAGGTAAAACAGTTCAGGTAATTCCTCATGTTACAGATAGAATTAAGGAATTTATTAAAAAGGATATTCACAAAGAAGATTTTGTAATTTGTGAAATTGGAGGAACTGTGGGAGATATAGAAAGTTTGCCTTTTTTAGAAGCTATAAGACAATTCTCAAATGATATTGGGAGGGATAAATCTCTATTCATTCATTTAACATTAGTCCCTTTTTTAAAATCTTCTAACGAAATTAAAACCAAACCAACACAACATTCTGTAAAAGAATTGCGAAGCATAGGTATTCAACCAGATATTGTTATTTGCAGGTCTCAACATTCAATCCCGCTAGATCAAAGAAATAAAATTTCTCTTTTTTGCAATATTCCTATTCAGAGAGTTATTGAAACAGTAGATGTAAAAACTATTTATGAAGCACCCATTAGCTTTTTCAAAGAAGGCTTAGATAGAGAGGTTTTAAAATATTTTAAAATTAAACCGAAGAAAAAATTAAATTTAAATAAATGGAAAAAAGTTACAAAGACTATTACAAGCAAAAATTTAAAAGAAGTTAATATTGCGATAATTGGAAAATATGTAGAATTAAAAGATGCATATAAATCTTTAGATGAGGCTTTAGTTCATGGAGGTATAGATAATAACGTGAGAATAAATTTGATTAGAATTGAGTCAGATAGACTAAAATTGTCAAATATTAAAAAAAATTTGAAAAATGTATGTGGGATTTTAATACCAGGAGGATTTGGTAAAAGAGGAACAGAGGGTAAAATCGGATGTATAAATTATGCAAGAAAAAACAAAATACCTTTTTTTGGCATATGTTTTGGTATGCAAATGGCAATAATTGAATTTGCTAGAAATGAATTAAAAATTCAAAAAGCTGGTTCCACAGAATTTAATAAAAATTGTAGACCTGTAATTGGTTTAATAGAAGAGTGGAATAAAAATGGAAATATAATTAAGGGGTCTCTTAAAAATCTTGGAGGTACAATGCGTCTTGGTTTATACCCAGCTAAATTACAACACAATTCGCTAGTAAAAAACATTTATAAAAAAAATCTAATATATGAAAGGCACAGGCATAGATATGAGGTTAACAATAGTTTTAGAAGTTTATTTGAGAAAAAAGGTATGATTTTTTCAGGAATGTCACCAAATGATAAACTACCAGAAATAATTGAATTAAAAAATCACCCATGGTTTATTGGCGTACAGTTTCATCCTGAATTTAAGTCTAGACCTTTAGATCCTCATCCACTATTCTCATCATTTATTAGGGCTGCAAAAAATAAATAATGAAAAATATTACTATAAAATGTAAAAATTTAAAAATTTCAAATGATAACCCTTTTTGCTTGATCGCGGGTCCTTGTCAGCTAGAGAATGAACAGCATGCTATTGATATGGCTGGTAAAATAAAAGAAATTACTAAAAAATACCAATTAGGTTTTATTTATAAAACATCTTTTGATAAAGCAAACAGAACCAGCATAAAAGGAAAAAGAGGAGCTGGACTGGATAAGTCTTTACCAATTTTTGATAAGATTAGAAAAGAGCTAGAGACACCAGTTTTAACTGACATACATACAGCGGAGCAATGCTCAATTGTTTCTGAGCATGTAGATGTTATCCAAATACCAGCTTTTTTATGCAGACAAACTGATTTATTAATTGCTGCAGCTAAAACAAAAAAAATTATAAATGTTAAAAAAGGTCAATTTTTAGCACCTTGGGATATTACAAATGTTATAAAAAAAATTTCAGAATCTGGTAACGAAAATATTCTAATTACCGAAAGGGGATCAAGCTTTGGATATAATTCATTGGTATCAGATATGAGATCATTACCCATAATGGCAAAAACTGGGTACCCTGTAGTTTTTGATGCCACTCATTCTGTTCAACAGCCTGGTGGATTAGGTGATAAAAGTGGTGGGCAAAGAGAATTTGTTCCTATTTTATCAAGAGCCGCCGTTGCAGTAGGAGTTGCAGCTGTGTTTATTGAAACACACAATGATCCTGATAACGCTCCATCTGATGGACCAAATATGATCCCTTTAAATAAATTGGATCAGCTACTAAATCAATTAATAGAAATAGATAAATTGATAAAAAGTTAATTTTTAAATGTCTAAAATTACTAAAGTTGTTGCAAGACAAATTTTTGATAGTAGGGGATTTCCAACAGTTGAGGCTGAAGTTTTCTGTGAAAGAATTTCCTCAAGCGCAATATGTCCATCTGGCGCATCAACAGGAACCTATGAAGCATTTGAAAAAAGAGACCTAGGTAATTCAAAGTATTTAGGAAAAAGCGTTTTTCAAGCAGTTCAAAATATAAATAAAATTATTTCGAAAAAAATTATTAAAAAAAATGTACATAATCAAGAATTAATAGACTCTATAATGATTAATTTAGACGGAACAAAACAAAAGATTAAATTAGGGGCCAATGCAATTTTGTCAGTATCAATGGCTGTTAAAAAATTATCTGCAAAAATTAAAGGGATACCTTTGTATAAAAATTTTTTAGTAAAAAAAAATTTTAAATTACCTTACCCTTTGATGAATATAATCAATGGAGGAGCACATGCGAATAATGGACTAAGAATCCAGGAATTTATGATTAGACCTGATAAAGCTAAATCATTTACAGAATCTATGAATATTTGTTTTTTAGTTTTTCAAAATTTAAAAAAAATTATAAAAGAAAAAAAATATTCTATATCTGTAGGAGATGAAGGAGGTTTTGCACCGATGATATCTAAGAACGAGGAGGCTTTGAATTTAATAGTAAAAGCTATTAAAATTTCAGGTTTTGTAAATGGTAAGGATGTCTCGATATGTTTAGATGTAGCTGCAAATGAATTATTTAAAAAAAACAAATATTCAATCCATTCAAAAAAATATGTTTCAATAAATAGATCAATCTCAGGCTACCTTAAATTAATTAAAAAATATAAAATTAAGTCTATAGAGGATCCATTTGCTGAAGATGATTGGGGTGCTTGGTCGTTATTTTCAAAAAAAAATAAAAAAATTCAAGTAGTAGGCGATGATTTGTATGTTACAAATCTTCAAAGACTTAAAAAGGGATTTCTTAATTTGTCTTCGAATGCAATATTAATTAAATTAAATCAAATTGGCACTGTGTCAGAGACTTTAGAGGTTATAAAGTTTGCGCAAGCTATTGGTTATAATACGATTATTTCTCACAGATCAGGTGATTCTGAAGATACATTTATCTCAGATTTTGCTGTTGGCACAAACTCAAATCAAATTAAAACTGGCTCATTATGCAGATCAGAAAGAGTTGCAAAATACAATCAATTGTTAAGAATAGAAAATGAGCTTTTAAATAAAAATAATATGGCACAATTGTAATGTTGAATAATATTAAAACTAAAATTTTATTTGTATTTCCCTTATTTCTAGCTTTATATTTTATATTTAATTTGCTAGGTGGTGAAAGAGGGTTATTTTCTTATTTTGACAAAAAGAATATTTTGAATAAATTAATTACACAAAAAAATATTCTAAATAAAGAAATCGCCCAATTAAAGACATCAAATTCTCTTTTGAGTGATAATTTAGATAAAGATTATATTGAAATTTTATTGCGCGACAAATTTCTTTTAGGAAAAAAAAATGAAACAGTTTATATTTTGAAAAATGAGTAAAATTAGACATCCAGAAAAACAAAAAAATCAAATTAATCCTATTAAAAAAAAACCTGATTGGATAAGATCAAGACTTATAAATAGTAAAGAATTTTTTATTACTAAAAGCGTTATAAATCAAAATAATCTTGTTACAGTATGTCAGGAAGCCAATTGTCCAAATATAGCAGAATGTTGGAGTAAAAGGCATGCTACTTTTATGATAATGGGCGATACTTGCACGAGAGCTTGTGCTTTCTGTGATGTTAAAACTGGTAAACCAAATAAGCTGGATCCTTTAGAACCAAAAAAAATATCTATAGCTGTAAAAAAGCTTAATTTAAGACATGTAGTAATTACATCTGTTGATCGTGATGATCTAGAAGATGGTGGTTCTGCACATTTTTATGAAACAATTGTTGAAACTAAAAAACAAAACCCGGAAACGACAATAGAGGTTTTAACTCCAGACTTTTTAAGAAAAGGTAATTCTTATAAAAAAGTGATTGAAGCTAAACCAGATGTTTTTAATCATAATATAGAAACGGTTCCGAGCCTATATTTAAAAGTAAGACCAGGATCTAGATATTTTGGTTCGTTAGAGTTACTTAAAAACGTTAAACTAGTTGATAAAGAAATTTTTACTAAATCAGGTATCATGGTTGGAATGGGTGAGACAAGAGATGAAATACTACAAGTAATGGATGATTTAAGATCTGCACAGGTTGACTTTTTGACTATTGGACAATATTTACAACCATCTACAAAACATTTTCCGTTACAAAGATATTACGAGCCAAAAGAATTCAAAGACTTAGAGATAATTGCAAAATCTAAAGGATTTTTGTTGGTTTCTTCATCACCTTTAACAAGATCCTCTTACCATGCAGATGAAGATTTCGCACTTTTAAAAAAAAATAGAAAACTACTTAATGCCAAAAGCATCAGTAAAGAGAACTATTAATTGTTCCAAAGAAAACTTAATAAATTTAGTTTTAAATATTGAAGATTATCCAAATTTTATTCCATATTGTTTAAACTCAAAAATTTATAAAAAAGAAACAGAAGGAGACAAACAATATATAATAGCGGACTTAACTATTGGTAAAGGTTTTTTAAAAGATACATATAAAAGCGATGTAGTGTTTGATAAAAAAAACAGTACTATTATAGTAAAAAACATTGACGGCCCTCTTAAATATCTTAATAATAAGTGGCACTTCAATGAGTTAGGAAAATTCACTGAAGTATCATTCGATGTTGATTTTGAGCTTAAAAATAAGTTTTTGAATATTATTATGAATAGATCTTTTGAATATGGTCTTACTAAGATAGCTGATTCATTTCAAAAGAGAGCAGAAGAATTATTTCAAGGAACCTAAAATCATCTTAAAAGCCTCTTTAACAGTATTTTTTTGAATAGTATTTCTATTTTTATTTTTAAATAAAAATTTTTTGATAATTATTTTTTTTTTAATTTTTAGACCAATAAAAACTAGACCGATAGGCTTCATTTTAGTTCCACCCTTAGGTCCAGCTATACCAGTAATTGATATATTAACTTGACTTTTGCTAATTCTACTTAGATTAGTGACCATAGATAAGCAACATTCCATACTTACTGCCCCGTACAAGGATATAATTTTAAAAGGTACTTTTAAAATTCTGTTTTTTGCATTATTTGAGTAGGTAACTAAACCCATAGAAAAAACTTTAGATGAACCACTTTGTGAGGTTAAAGTGCTGGATAATAATCCTCCCGTGCAAGATTCAGCAAAACTGATATTGAATTTTTTTTTTTTTAAAATTTTTATTACTTTTTTAGAAATTTCCATAAATTATTATAAATATGTACAATACTATAGTAGTATATATACCAGCGATAATATCATCTAAAACTACTCCCAAACCATTTTTAAAGTTTTTATCAATGTAATTTATGGGAAAAGGCTTGAGTATGTCAAAAAAACGAAAGCCAATGAAAGAAACAAGCATTATTATAAAAAAAAATTGAGTTGACGATAATGCTTCAAATAAAATTATATAAAAAAATATTAAAGGAATAGATTGCCCTATAAATTCATCTATTACTATTTCTTTTGAATCTATCTCATCAAACTCATCTATTAATATATTAATAAGCATAATAGAAATTAATGTGACCGTAAAAAGAAATATTAAAAGTATTATATAATTAATTTTAATATTAAATAAGATTAAATAAATTAGAGATGTTACACCAGAAGCAATTGTACCTGGAAATAAATTTATTTTACCTATATTAAACATGGTCAATAATAATTTTCCAAAAAATTTAGTCATATTTTTTAATTGAAACTATAACCTCACATGCAACTGCTTTTTCTTTACCTATAAGACCAAGTTTTTCACTAGTTTTTCCTTTTAAGTTTATTTTTTCTTTAGAAATTTTACATAATTTTGAAATTGAGTTTATAATTCCTTTTTTATGTTTTTTTATTTTAGGTGTTTGTAAAATTATATTGATATCTAAGTTGTTAATAAAATAATTTTTTAATTTCATATCCTTTAATATTTTTTGTAAAAGTATAGTAGACCTTATATTTTTAAATTTTTTACTTTTATCTGAAAATTTTTCTCCTATATCCCCCATTCTACATGCACCTAAGATTGCGTCAGTTATAGCGTGTAGGACGGGGTCACCATCAGAATGACCTAATGTTCCTATTTTTGATTGAATTATCGTACCTCCTAAATAAAGTTTTCTTTTTGGAACTAGTCTATGTATATCCCAACCGATACCGTAAAATATATTTCGTGATTCAATATCTCCTATGGTTGTAATTTTTTTGTTCTCTTTTTCTCCTCGTATGAATTTTAATTTTTTTTGTGCATCTATTAATAGAGCAGCATCGTCTGTAGTATCTTTTTTAATTTGACTTTGAAGATTTAATAAAATTTTATATTTAAACAATTGAGGAGTTTGTGTTAAATAAATATTTTTTCTATTAAAATTTTTAATTTTATTACCTTCCCTAAGTTTAACTGTATCAAACACATCAATCACTGGGACAATACCATCATTATTTTTGAGACCTTTAAGTAGTTTAAGTATTAAATTTACCGAAAAATTGGGTCTAGCTGCGTCATGAATAAATACGTTTCTTGGATTAATTTTTTTTAAGTAGTTTAAACAAATTTTCGAGGACTCTGCTCTTGTTTTTCCACCAACAAGAATCTTAATTTTGGGATTTTTCAGTTTTTTCAAGTATTTCTTATGTGACTTATTAATGGCGATAATCACCTTAGATATCTTTTTTGATAAAATTGCCTTATTTATAGAGTGATTAATTAGTATATCTTTCTTATATTTAATATACGGCTTTGGAATTTTAGATTTTAATCTCTTACTTTTTCCTGCAGCTAATATTATAAAACAATTATTCATTTAATTATGAAATATAAAGTACTACAAAATGCTTAATTTTCTAAAAAAAAATTTATTTATTGTTATAATATTTTTTATCACATTATTTCTTGGTTTTTTAACTTTTTTAACTTTTATAGATAAAAGTTTTATTAAATTAAATGACAAAAATTTACAATATCTCTTACTATCTAATATTTTACTATTAGTTATATTTTTTTTGATAATTTTTATAGAAGTTAAAAATTCTATTAAAAGTGAAATTGTTTTAGAGGGGTCTAGAGCAAATAGAAAATATATCACTTTTTTTTCATTATTTACGCTTATACCATCTATATTAATATCAGTATTTTCATTATTTCTTTTTTCATTTGCGCTAGAGAAATATTTTGACAAAAAAATTACTACTGCAGTTGATAATTCTTATAAGATAGCTCAGAACTACGTTTTGGATGTAAGAAATAAAATTGAGTCAGATATAGTTTTAGTCGCTTATGATTTAAATCAAAATAAAAAAATGTTTAATACTAATAAAAAACAATTTATTAATTTTATTAATACACAACAATTAATAAGAAACGTAGATGGTGTTTTTTTGATAAATAGTTCTGGTAACCTAATAATCTCAAGCTCAACAAATAAAAGCTCGTATAAACCACCATCCAATGAAGCACTAAAATTAGTTCAAAATGACAACAGGCCACTTAAAATATTAGATGCTTATCAAAATACATCAGCTGCTTTAATGAGACTTACTAATTACACAGATACCTTTGTTTATGTAGTAAAATATTTAGATCCCAAAATTTCTAAATACTTAACAGAATCTAGAGAGGCATTAAGTTTTTATTATACTGTTCAAGAAAAGCAGACAGGTATAAAGCTTTCATTTGCTATAATATATTTGATAATAGTCACACTTTTATTATTTCTATCTATTTCAATTGCTATCAGATTCTCTTCAAGATTTTTCTTATCAATAAACAATTTAATTTCAGCATCAAATAGAATTGGTGAGGGTAAGTTAAATTCAAAAGTACCAGAGATTAAAACCGATAAAGAATTAGAAAAATTAAATAAAAATTTTAATTTAATGATAGATAGACTTAAAGCACAGCAAAATAAATTATTAACAAACGAAAGACATGAAGCATGGGAGCATGTAGCAAGAAAAATAGCACATGAAATAAAAAATCCCTTAACACCAATTCAATTAATTATAGATAGTTTGAGAAATAAATATTCTAAACTTTTAGATAAAGAGAATCAAAGTAATTTTGATGAAAATATAAAAACAATAAATAAACAAGTTAAGTTAATAGAAAAATTAGTAAATGAATTCTCTGATTTTGCAAGAATGCCAAAACCAATATTTAAAAAAACTAATGTGAAAAAAATACTTAGTGACTCAATAAATTTAATGAAAACCAATAATAATGATATTGAAATTAATTTAATTTGTTCTGAAAACTTATTTATTAACTCTGATAAAGAGCAAATGAGTCGAACTTTTATTAATTTAATTAAAAATTCAATTGAAAGTATTAATGAAAAATCCCAAAAAAACCCTAATTTTATTAAGAAAATCAATATAGAAATTGATGAAATTAATGATTATATACATCTCAATATTATTGATAATGGAATTGGTTTTAATTTAATAAACTTAACTAATCTTGCTAAACCTTATTATACAACAAAAAAAAATGGAAGTGGGTTAGGTTTGTCGATAGTAGTTAAAATAATAAATGATCATAATGGTACAATAGATTTTTTAAATCATAAAAATGGCGCAAAAATAAAAATTGTTTTACCGAAAATAAATGTCAGCTGAAATATTAATAATTGATGATAATCCAGATATAAGGAACATTTTAAATATTCTTATATTAGAAGCTGGTTATAAAACACGTGTTGCCGCCAATTACAATCAAGCACTTAACGAAATAGATAAAAAATTACCAGATGTTGCTATTATAGATGTAAAGTTAGACAAAGGTGATAACGATGGTATTGAGCTATTGTCACATATTAAAAAAAAAAATAAAGATATCCCTGTTATAATTATCTCAGGACACGCAAATATTGAAATGGCTATCAAGTCGCTCAAAAATGGTGCTTTTGAATTTATAGAAAAACCTTTTGATCAAAACAGATTACTAAATTTTGTTAACAGAGCAGTTGAAAATTTTAATTTGAAAAATCAAAATAAAGAGCTTGAAACTAAACTTTTTCACTCCTTTGATTTAGTAGGAAAGAGTCCAAATATTTTAAAAATTAAAGAGCAAATCGAAAAATTATCTAATTCTGATAGTAGAGTTTTTATTTTTGGTCCCACAGGCTCTGGCAAAGAATTAATAGCAAGAAAAATACATAAGATGTCGAAAAGAAGCAAGTCACCATTTGTAATACTGAATGGTGCATTATTAGATATAAGAAAATATGAACTTGAGTTATTTGGTGAAGAAAAAGCTAATGGCGCAATATCGTACGGATCATTAGAAAAAGCTTCTGGAGGAACACTATTAATCGACGAAATTTCTGAAATCCCCTTAGAAACACAATCAAAGATTTTAAGGGTACTAATTGACCAAAAATTTAAAAGAATAAATGGTAATCATGATGTGAAGGTTAATGTTAGAATTATTTGCACTACAAGTAAAAATATTTTAAATGAAATTAAATTTGGTAATTTTCACGAAGATCTTTTTTATAGATTAAATGTATTTCAAATAAATATTGACCCACTCAACAAAAGAATAGAAGATATACCCTTATTAATTGATTATTTTTCGAAAAAAATTTCGGAATCTTACAATCTAAAAAAATTAGATATTAAGAGTGATAATACATATCTAATAAATCATTATTGGCCTGGCAATGTTAGAGAGCTGAGAAATTTAATAGAACGTGTTGCCATACTAGCAAATAATAATCCAGAAAAAATATCTATGATCATAAAAGAGTCTATAAAGCAGGAAACTAGTGAAATTCTTCAAGAAGATAATTTCTCAATACCTCTTAAAGAAGCTAGAGAAAATTTTGAAAAAGATTATCTGACAACGCAATTAAAAAAATTTGGTGGCAATGTATCCAAAACTGCTAAATTTGTTGGAATGGAAAGATCAGCATTACATAGAAAACTAAAAGATCTTGGTGTTAAGGATTTAAATTAATGAATATCATCATATGTGGAGCAGGGAGAGTTGGTTATACAATTGCTAAATTGCTTACAGAACAAGATCACTCAATAACCGTTATTGATCAATCCAGTGACGATATAAAAAAAATAAATGATGACTTAGATGTAAAATCTATAGTTGGAAAAGCCACTTTTCCATCAGTTTTAGAACAAGCAAATGCCGAAGAAGCTGATATGATAATAGCGGTTACTAGAAATGACGAGATAAATATGATGATTTGTCAAATAGCGTTCTCAGTATTTAAAATTTCAAAAAAAATTGCAAGGATTAGGGCTCAAGAATATTTAAATCCAAAATTTACGAATATCTATGGAAAAGAAAATTTACCCATAGATGTAATTATTTCACCAGAGGTTGAAATAGCAAAATCAATTCAGAGGAAAATTGAGGCACCAGGAACTTTAGACAACGTTCCTTTTGCTGACAATAAAATTAGATTAATCGAAATTGATATAAATAGTTCTTGTCCACTAATTGATATAAAATTAGAGGAAATTACAAAAAAATTTCCAAAATTAGAGGCTAACATTTTAGGCGTTATCAGAAATGAAAAATTTATTTTTTTAAAAAAAAAGGATGTTTTAAAACAAAACGATAAAGCTTACGTGATAATAAATTCATCACAAATGGAATTAACGCTGAAGGCTTTTGGACATAATGAAAAAATATCTAATAAATTTTTAATTATTGGTGGTGGTAACATAGGTTTTAACCTTGCAAAAAATCTTGAGAGCACTTTAGAACAGGCTAGAATTAAAATTGTTGAAAAAAGTAAAGAGCGTGCTGAATTCATAGCATCCAATTTAAATAATACTTTAGTCATAAATGGGAATGGCTTGGATGAAGATGTTTTAAGAGAGGCAAACATTGAAGATGCCGAAACTGTGCTAGCTCTTACAAATGATGACGAAGATAATTTAATGGTTAGTGTTTTAGTTGAAAAGTTTTCAAAAGATAAAAGAACTATGGCACTAATAAATAAACCAAATTATTCACTTCTTCAAAATTCTCTTAAAATAGATGATTTAATTGATCCAAGAATGAATACTGTATCAAGTATATTAAAACATGTTCATAAAGGTACAATTGAAACTGCCTATACAATATTAAATGGAGAATATGAGATTATTGAGGCTGAAATAATTGATTCGTCTGAACTTATGAATAAAGAATTAAAAAATTCAAATTTACCTGATGATATTCGTATTGGAGCTATATTAAGAAAAGATGATATTATTATACCTACTTCAAAATTTATATTTCAAAAAAAAGATATTGTAGTTTTTCTTGCAAAGAGAGATCAACTTTCGTTAGTTGAAAGGCTTTTTCAAATAAGCTCAATATAATATGTTAAATTTTACTCAGCTTTATTTAGGTATATTTTCAATATTTATTTCAGGTTTATCATTTTTAAATATAATTTATTGCTACTATTTTAAATTATATCTCGATATAAATAGTTTTTTCTTTATTTTTTTAGCGACACTTATTTTTGGAAGTATAATTTTTTTTAAAAATAAAAATATTAAAAAAGTTTCGATTTACCAAAAAATTTTAACTGTTATTTTGGGTTACTTAACATTACCTATTATATTATCAATTCCATATTATTTAATAATAAATAATATTAGTGTTTTAGATGCCTATTTCGAGGCTGTTTCAGGTTTCACATCAACAGGATTTACTATTTTTGAAAACCTTAAACATTTAAATGAAAGCCTAATACTATGGCGCTCTACTACTCAATGGTTAGGTGGTTTGTACTTTTTAATTTCTATTATTTTACTGATTGACATTTTTGATAACAGTTTAAAAAAATCTCTTACAAATTTTATAAATTTTAATACTAGTGAAACGCTTAAACAATCAATTAAAATTAGTATTATATATTTTATTTTGACTTTGATAATTTTTACAATTCTATATATCTCTGGCATTAGAGTATTTGATTCTTTTAATCTTTCTTTATCTGTAATATCTTCAGGTGGATTTTTACCTTTTAACAATATTGAATTAATATTGAATACAAAATTTAAAGAGGTTGTTTTATCTTTAACTATGTTGGTATCTTTTTTTAGCCTTTACTTTACTTATAATATTATTTTTTTTAATAAAAAAAATGCAAATTTCTTTGCTGAAGATTTATATTTAGCAATTTATTTGATATTTTTAGTTTTCTTTTTTTATGTTTTTTTAAATATTGACAATAATTTTTCAACTATATTTTTAGCTATTTGTAGTTCAATATCAAATATTGGGATTTCAATGGAAGTTCCTAAAGACCTGTCATTTATATTTTTGATCTTAATTATTATTGGAGGTTCTTTTTTTTCAACTAGCTCAGGGATTAGATTTTTTAAATTATTACTTTTATTTAAATTTTCTATAAATGAATTAGTTTCACACTCAAAGCCTAAAAGTCTTTTTATAAGCAAACTTACATTTTTTGATTTTAAGTTCAGTAATGAAGATTTTTATAAATATTTTATGTCAGTGATAATTTTTGTGATATCTCTTACAATTTTGTCATTATTATTAACTATCTCAGGAATTAACAGTGAGAATTCTTTTAGACTTTCGATATTAACCTTGATGAACACAGTAAATTCTTCTTTGTCGGGATTGTCAGAATTTACCTTCTATGATTTAAACAGTGTGTCCAAAATTTCATTGATACTATTCATGATGATCGGGAGAGTTGAATTGATATCTATATTAATAATTAGTAAAAAGTTCTTTTTTAAAACCTAATAAGGTATTATAAATATCCTTCTTTTGCGCCCTTAGCTCAGCTGGATAGAGCAACGGTTTTCTAAACCGTGGGTCGGAGGTTCGAATCCTTCAGGGCGCGCCATATTCTACCTAAGGTTGTTTTAGGTTATTATTGATTAATATTTAGTGACATTTTGATCATCAAAGATATTTAATTTAGATTGATCAAATTTTGTTTAAATGATTAACTTAGCCAATTCAAAAATTTTTTTTGAATTATTTGTTAACAAATAAATAACTTAAGAGGAAATATATGTTTAAACACTTAAAACAATTGACTTCTTTAGTAGCAATGATCGCTGTTGTATTTGTTTTTACAACAGAGGCTATGGCTAAAAAGTCAAAAACTCTAAAAAACACTCAAAAAAAGGGTTTTGTTAGATGTGGTGTTTCACAAGGTCTACCAGGATTTTCTAACGCTGATGCGTCTGGAAATTGGACTGGTATAGACGTTGATGTTTGTAGAGCAGTTGCTGCTGCAGTTCTTGGTGATGCGAATAAAGTAAAATTCACTCCATTAAGTGCTAAAGAGAGATTTACAGCTTTAACATCAGGTGAAATTGATATTTTATCAAGAAACACTACTTGGACATTATCTAGAGATGCTGACATTGGACTTACTTTCGTAGGAGTAAATTTCTATGATGGTCAAGGTTTTATGGTCAGAAAAAGCTCTGGAATAACTTCAACTAGCCAATTCAAAGATGGTATTTCAGCTTGTACTAACATTGGTACAACAACTGAGCTAAATATGAGAGACTTCTTTAACTCAAGAGGGATTAAATATGAACCAGTTGCATTTGAAAAAGCTGACGAAGTCGTTGCTGCATATGATGCTGGAAGATGTGATACTTACACAACTGACAAATCAGGATTAGCAGCTCAAAGAACTAAAATGAAGAACCCAAATGAGCACATTGTATTACCAGAAACTATTTCTAAAGAACCTTTAGGACCAGTTGTAAGACAAGGTGATGCTGTATGGGAAGACATTGTAAGATGGTCTTTGAATACTATGATCGAAGCAGAGGAATACGGAATTACTTCTGCAAATGCTGATTCTATGAAAACTTCAGATAACCCAGCAATCAAAAGATTAGTTGGAGCAGAAGGTGAAATGGGTGCAGCTTTCGGTTTAGATAATGATTGGAACCTAAGAATTATCAAGCAAGTTGGTAACTACGGTGAAAGTTATAAAAGAAATATAGCTGATACTGGTATTTTACCAGACAGAGGTCCAAATCAACTTTGGACAAAAGGCGGAATTTTATACGTTCCACCAGCAAGATAATTTCTTTTAAAATCTTTAAAAAGGGCTAGATTTTTCTAGCCCTTTTTTTATATATTCATTAGATGAACAACAAAATTAAAAAACTTATACCACAGGTTTTAACAATCTTATTTGTTGTTCTAATTTTTGGATTTTTCACAATAAACGCCCAAGTTAACATGGATAACAGGGGCATAGATTTTGGCTTTGGTTTCCTTAAACAAGAAGCATCTTTTGATATGCAATTCACATTACTTGATTATGATGGTCAAGATTCTTACCTATGGGCTTATGTAGTAGCTTTATTAAATACGCTTTTAGTATCTTTTTTAGGAATAATATTTTGTACAATTTTAGGCGTTATAATTGGTGTTGCTAGACTATCCCAAAATTTTCTAATCAGAAATTCAGCAGCTTGGTACGTAGAATTTTTTAGAAATATCCCATTATTGTTACAAATTTTCTTTTGGTATTACGCAGCGCTTAGAGCATTACCTCTACCAGAAACTGCTGAGCCGTGGTTCGGTGTTACTTATATGACAATAAAAGGTTACTACATTCCATCAATGATATGGGAGAATTTTAATGTATTTTTATCATGCTTAATTGCAGCAATAGTTTCTATAATTTTCATTAGAATTTATGCGAAAAAACTTCAAGAAAGAGAAGGTAAACAATTACCAATTTTCTATATTTCAATAGGATTATTGATTATTTTGCCTTTACTTTCTTTTTTAATTGGTGGTGTTAAACTTGATTTTGAGTTACCAGTTTTAAAACAATTAGCACAAACATCTTTTATATTTGAAGGTGGTATTGCATTACCACCTGAATTAATTGCACTAGTAGTTGCCTTATCTTTATATACCTCAACATTTGTTGCTGAATGCGTGAGAGCAGGAATTCAAGGTATAAGTAAAGGACAAAAAGAGGCCGCTGCATCAGTAGGTTTAAACCCAAATCAAATTTTAAAATTAGTAATTATGCCTCAAGCTTTAAGAATAATAATACCACCAACTACTAACCAATATCTAAATTTAACAAAAAACTCATCCTTAGCAGCTGCTATTGCATACCCAGATTTAGTATTAGTATTTGCTGGCACTGCATTAATGCAAACAGGTAAAGCCATAGAAATAGTAGGAATTACAATGTTAACTTACTTAACAATCAGCTTATTAATTGCAGCATTAATGAATTGGTATAATAAAAAAATTGAAATTAAAGAAAAATAAAATGAAATTAAGTTTAACTACTTTAAAAACTAACAATCCTATGACTAATATTTATATAGGATCTTTATTATTTATATTATCTATTTTTGATGTCTTTATATATTCATTTTTAAATTTAAATATAACTTCATTTTTACCAGGCAATCTCACTATATTCTTCCCCTTAATAATTGGTTTAATAGGTCTCTCATTTATAAGAATGGAATATACCGGTATTAAGTTTATTGATAATCTTAACAAACATATAAATACAACAAACTTTAACGCTTTGCTCACATTGTTAATTATTTTCACAGTATTAAAAGCAATACCACCTGCATTAAGCTGGATGATCTTAGATGCTAATATCTCGGGTGAAACTAAAGAGGCTTGTACAGGTACGGGTGCTTGTTGGACATACATAAAGGTTTGGTTCAAGAGATTTATGTATGGAATGTACCCAAATGAGCTTCACTGGCGTATAAATTCAGCATTTATTTTAGTAATTGCGTTAGGTTTTGTTGGTTACTTTTTCAAAGAAAATTTAAAAAAATATTTAGCACTTTACTATGTTATCATTTATCCAATTATTGCTTTTTTAATAATTTACTATTTAATTTCTGGAGGCTCTTTTGGTTTAGTATGGGTCGAAACAGGTGCTTGGGGTGGCCTTTCACTTACCTTTATTGTATCATTTTTCTGTTTAATTTTTTGCTTCCCATTAGGAATGATACTAGCCTTAGGAAGAAGATCAAATTTACCAGCAATAAGATATATCTCAATTTGTTATATTGAATTTTGGAGAGGCGTGCCATTAATAACAGTTTTATTTATGTCGTCTGTAATGTTTCCTATGTTTTTGCCAGAAGATTTTTTTATGGATAAATTAGTAAGAGTTATAATCGCAATTACATTATTTGAAGCAGCTTATTGTGCTGAAGTTATAAGGGGAGGTTTACAAGCTTTACCGAGGGGTCAATATGATGCTGCCAAATCGTTAGGTATGGGATATTGGAAAATGCATATTTTTGTTATTCTTCCTCAAGCTTTAAAATTAGTGATACCAGGTATAGCAAATACTTTTCTAGCTTTAGTAAAAGATACTCCTTTAATTTTTGTTGTCGGACTAGCTGAATTAGCTGGAATGCTTGCTCTTGCTAAAACAAATCCTAAATGGCTAGGTTTTGCAATGGAAGGTTATATCTTTGCAGCTATAATTTTTTGGATAATTTGCTATGCAATGAGTAAATATAGTTATAATCTTGAGCGGAAATATAAAACGGAAAGATAAATGTCTGAGCCAATAATTAAAATAAATGATGTAAACAAATGGTTTGGAGATTTTCAGGTTTTAAAAAATATTAATCTAGATGTTAAAGCAAAACAAAAAATAGTTGTGTGTGGTCCCTCAGGATCTGGAAAATCGACTTTAATCAGATGTATAAACAGGTTAGAGGAACATCAAGAAGGCACAATAATTGTTGATGGCAATGAATTAAGTGAAAATACAAAAAATATTGAAGAAATTAGAGCTGAAGTTGGAATGGTTTTTCAGCAATTTAACTTATTTCCACATTTATCAATATTAGATAATTGCACATTGGCACCTATATGGGTTAAGAAAATGCCAAAAAAGAAAGCAGAGGAGTTAGCTTTAAAACAATTGGAACAAGTTCAAATTGCTGACCAGGCTTATAAATTTCCAGGTCAATTATCTGGTGGCCAACAACAAAGATCAGCAATTGCAAGAGCATTGTGCATGGAGCCAAAGATAATGTTATTTGACGAACCTACATCTGCTTTAGATCCAGAGATGATTAAAGAAGTTTTAGATGCAATGGTAAACCTCGCAAAAGGTGGAATGACAATGATTGTAGTAACACATGAAATGGGATTTGCTAAAGAAGTGGCAGATGAAGTAATTTTTATGGATGAAGGTATGATTGTTGAAAAAAATACGACAAAAGAATTTTTTGCAAACCCAAAGAGTGATCGTACAAAGCTATTTTTAAGTCAAATTTTGTAATTATAATGTTCAAAATACCCTATTTTTCACAGCAATTTTTTAAATTTTTCTGATTGTCAAGCCCCATATTTACCTAAAAATAATTTTTTTTGTGCTTGCATAAACCTTCAGGATAGAGTTGAATTAACCTTTTAAAGAGGGGTCTTAATGGAAGATAATTTTAATAAACACTTAGGTAGCAAACTTAAGTTAAGACGCTTAGCATTGGGTTTAACTCAAACTAAAGTAGCTAAAGCAATCAACGTTACATTTCAACAAATTCAAAAATACGAAAAAGGAACAAATGGTGTTAGTTCAATGAGATTGTTACAACTTTCTAATTATTTAAAGGTTCCAATAAGTTATTTTTTTGAGGATTTTTCAGAATACTTGATAAATGCTGAAAAAATTAAAGAAGGTCATCTAAATATTAATTATAATTTTTTGTTGAAAGTATATTCTGAATTATCTGAAGATCAAAAATTAAAATTTTCAAAAAATTTAGAAAGATTAAATAACAAAGTAGCAAAAGCAGTATAATTGGCTCCTCGGGCAGGACTCGAACCTGCGACCAATTGATTAACAGTCAACTGCTCTACCAACTGAGCTACCGAGGAATGTAAAAATCAAAACTTACTTTTTTTTTAGGTTAAAACAACTCTTTTTTTTGGAGGTAACGCCCGGAATCGAACCGGGATACAAGGATTTGCAATCCTCTGCGTAACCATTCCGCCACGTTACCGTTAAAATGATTAACAATACAATCTATTTGATGTTTATATATGAAATATTCTATCAAATTCAATCTAATTTTGATTGTTGTTTAATGTGTTTATTGAATTATAAACTATAAATCACTAATGAGTTTAGAAAAATATATACATACAAAGGTAGAAAATAAGATTTATTCCTATTGGGAAAAAAAACAACTTTTTAAACCAAAAAAAAATAAGAAAAAATATTCAATTGTAATACCACCACCTAATGTAACCGGAAGCTTACATATGGGGCATGCTTTAAACAATACGATCCAAGATTTATTAATTAGATATCATAGAATGAATAATTATGAGACCTTGTGGCAACCTGGAACTGACCATGCGGGTATTGCAACTCAGGCCCTAGTAGAGAAAAAGTTAGAAAGCCAAAATATTAATAAAAAAACCATAGGTAGAGATAAATTTGTAAAAAAAGTTTGGGAGTGGAAAAATGAATATGGCGGTATAATTATCAATCAACTAAAAAAACTTGGATGTTCATGTGATTGGTCGAGAAACGCATTTACAATGGATAAAAATTTATCCTCATCTGTAATCAAAGTTTTCATAGATTTGTACAACAAAGGATTAATTTATAAGTCAAAAAAATTAGTAAATTGGGATACGGTTCTAAAAACTGCCATATCAGATCTAGAGGTTGATCAAAGAGAGGTCAATTCAAAGCTATATTACATAAATTACCAAATAGAAAATTCGTCAAATTTTATAACAATTGCGACAACTAGGCCCGAAACTATGCTTGGCGATACAGCAGTAGCTGTAAATCCTAAAGATGAAAGATATCAAAGTTTAGTTGGAAAAAATGTTATTTTACCGATCACAAATAGAAAAATTAAAATAATAGCTGATGATTATGCAGATCCAGAGCAAGGTTCTGGAGCTGTTAAAATTACACCAGCACATGATTTTAATGACTATGATGTTGGTAAAAGAAATAAATTAGAAATTATAAATATTTTCACTGAGGATGGCAAAATAAATAATAACGCACCAAGTGAATATATTGGATTAGATAGATTTGAGGCTCGAAAAAAAATACTTAATGAATTAGGTGACAAATTAATAAAAGAGGAAAAAATAAAAAATAAAGTTCCATATGGTGACAGATCAAATTCTGTTATCGAACCTTATTTAACTGAACAATGGTTTGCAGATGCAAAAAAATTATCTATCAAAGCAAAGAAGATAGTTAAGAACAAAAAAACAAGTTTCTTTCCAAAAAATTGGTCTAAAACATACTTTCAATGGATGAATAATATAGAGCCATGGTGTATTTCAAGACAGTTATGGTGGGGTCATCAAATACCTGCTTGGTATGGTCCAGATAAAAAGATATTCGTTGCAAATAATTTAAACGAAGCAAAAAAACTTGCTAAAAAAAAGTATAAAAAAGATGTTGAATTAATTAGAGATGAAGACGTATTAGACACGTGGTTCTCATCAGGTTTATGGGCTTTTGCAACCTTAGGATGGCCAAAAAAAAATGAATATTTAAAAAAGTTTTATCCAACATCTGTATTAGTTACTGGCTTTGATATTATTTTTTTTTGGGTTGCAAGAATGATGATGTTTGGAATGGAATTTTTAAATAAAGAACCTTTTAAAGATATTTATGTTCATGCTTTAGTTAGAGATGAAAAGGGTCAAAAAATGTCAAAATCTAAAGGCAATGTTATTGACCCCTTAGTATTAATAGAAAAGTACAGCGCAGATGCGTTAAGATTTACATTATTATCAATGGCTTCACCTGGTCGTGATGTGAAACTCTCAGAGGATAGAGTTAAAGGCTATAGAAACTTTTTAAATAAGTTGTGGAATGCTAATAATTTTTTATCTATGAATAAATGTGATTTTAAAAAGTCAAAAAAATCACCAAAAATTAAACTTAATATCAATAAATGGATAATTTCAGAGTTAAATCAAACAACAAAGGAAATAGAAAAAAACATCAAAGAATACAGATTTGATGAAGCTGCTAGAAATATCTATCAGTTTGTTTGGCATTCTTATTGTGATTGGTATATAGAGCTTTCAAAAACCATTTTAAATTCCAAAGATAAAAAATCTATTAATGAGGTAAAATTAACGACCTCTTACGTCTTTAAAGAAATCTTAGTTTTATTACACCCTTTTATCCCGTTTATAACAGAGGAACTCTGGCTAAAGAATAAACTCGATAAATTAAATAGTAGTTATTTAATGCATACAAATTGGACTTTAAATAAAATAAAAAGTGACAAAAATATTAAAGAGGTCCAAAAAATAATTGATCTTATAAGCCAACTAAGATCTTTTAAAAATGAACTAAATGTAAGTCCTGGCTCTTTTGTTGATATGTCATTGGTTAATTTACCAAAAAAAGATCAGGATTTTATTATTAAAAATGAAATTGTACTAAAGAGATTGGGTAGAATTAGTAATTTCTTTGACAGTGAAAAAAACAAACCATCTGCAAATCTTGTAATTGCAGGTGATATATTTAAAATTTACTTTGACCAGTCAGTTGACCTATCATTAATTAAAGAGAATTTACTTAAAAGGCAGAGCAAATATGAGGCAGAATTAGATGTAATATCAAAAAGATTATCAAATAAAAGTTTTGTCGATAGGGCACCAAAAAATATTGTTGATCAAGAGAAAAATAACTATAATAAACTACAGAAAAATATTGATAAAATATCAATCACAGTTAAAGGTTTGTAATGAAATTTAATAAAAAAAAACTACCAAGTAGACATACTTCGCTAGGACCAGATAAAGCTCCTCAAAGATCTTTTTATTATGCAATGAAATTGACAGAAAAAGATGTTGCAAAACCCTTTGTGGGAGTAGTTTCAACATGGAACGAGGCTGCACCCTGTAATATTGCTTTAATGAGACAAGCACAGTCTGTTAAAAAAGGTGTTAAATCATCTGGAGGAACACCAAGAGAATTTTGCACAATTACAGTGACGGATGGAATTGCAATGGGTCATGAGGGGATGAAATCTTCATTAGTTTCAAGAGATGTAATTGCTGATTCAACTGAGCTTACTGTGAGAGGTCATTGTTATGATGCCTTAGTTGGTGTTGCAGGTTGTGATAAATCTTTACCTGGTTTGATGATGGCGATGGTTAGATTAAATGTGCCAAGTGTATTTATTTATGGAGGCTCTATACTTCCTGGAAGATTTAACGGTAAAGATGTAACTGTAGTAGATGTTTTTGAAGGTGTAGGAAAATATTCTTCAGGACAAATGAATGCACATGCTTTAAGAAAATTAGAATTAAAAGCTTGTCCAAGTGCAGGTGCTTGTGGAGGTCAATTTACAGCAAACACTATGGCATGTGTCTCAGAGGCGATGGGATTAGCATTACCTTATTCAGCTGGAACTCCAGCACCCTATGAACAAAGAGACAAATTTGCATTACAAAGTGGAAAAGCTGTAATGAATTTATTAGCAAAAAATATTAGACCAAGAGATATTGTAACAAGAAAAGCATTAGAAAATGCAGCAACAATTGTTGCAGCAACTGGAGGATCAACTAATGCTGCATTACATTTACCAGCTATTGCAAATGAAATAGGTATTAAATTTGATTTAATGGATGTTGCTAAAATTTTTAAAAGAACTCCTTATCTTGCAGATTTAAAACCAGGCGGAAGATATGTTGCAAAAGATATGTGGTTAGCAGGTGGTGTACCAATGTTATTAAGAACTTTGTTAGACGGTGGATATATCCATGGTGACTGTATGACTGTTACTGGAAAAACTATGAGACAAAATCTTAAAAATATCAAATTTAATCCAAAACAAAAAGTTATGAGAAAATATAACAATCCACTTTCTAATGATGGTGGTGTTGTAGGTTTAAAAGGAAATCTTGCACCAGAAGGAGCAATTGTAAAAGTTGCTGGATTAAAAAAATTACAATTTACAGGAACAGCAAGATGTTTTGATACAGAAGAGTCTGCTTATAAAGCTGTTAAGAATAAAAAATATAAAGACGGAGACATAATTATTATTAGATACGAAGGTCCAAAAGGCGGTCCTGGTATGAGAGAAATGTTACAGACAACTGGTGCAATTTACGGCCAAGGAAAAGGGGAGAAGGTAGCACTTATTACTGATGGTAGATTTTCAGGTGCAACAAGGGGTTTTTGTATTGGTCACGTTGGTCCAGAAGCATCTGTTGGAGGACCAATAGCATTACTTAGAAACGGAGACGTAATAGACATTGATGCTAAAAAAGGAACTATCAATGTTAGATTGTCTAAAAAAGAATTGCAAAAAAGACGTAAAAAGTGGAGACCTAAAAAGATTAATTTTGGTAATGGAACTCTTTGGAAGTATGCACAAACAGTTGGACCAGCATATTTAGGAGCACCAACACATCCTGGTGGTAAAAACGAGGTTAAAGTATACGCTGATATTTAATGAAAATTAGACCGGTTATTTTATGCGGTGGGGCTGGAACAAGACTTTGGCCCAAAAAATCTAATCATCAAGCAAAACAATTTATAGATTTTGGTGGCTGGACTTTAATTAATAAAACTTTTGAAAGAGTTAAAAGTAAAGTTTTTGATTACCCAATTATAAGTACTAATTCAAAGTATATTAAGGATGTAAAAAAAGCTTTGAAGAAAAGCAGAATTACAAAATATAAAATTATTTTAGAACCAGCAAAAAAAAATACTGCTCCAGCAATTTTAGCATCAGCATTAATTAAAGATGTACCGTATAATCAGCCATTAATGTATTTTACTGCAGATCATTTAATTGAAAAGCCTAACAAATTAATTACAGCTATTAATAAAAATAAGTCAAATTTAGATGAAAAAAATATATTTATATTTGGCATAAAGCCAACAAGTCCATCTAGTGAGTATGGATATTTCATTACTAAGAAAAAAAAGAATATTGATAAGGTCACCAAATTTATTGAAAAACCTAAAACATCGAGAGCAAAACAAGTAATTAGACAAAAAGGATACTGGAACTCTGGGATGTTTTTTTTGAGAAAAGACTCAATTATTAATAATTTTAAGAAATATCAGCCTAATATTTTTCGAAACTGTAAAAAAGCTGTAATAAAAGCTAAATATAAAAGCAATGTGTATTATTTAAATAAACAATCATTTTCTAAAGCTACAGCAAAATCGTTTGATTACGCAATACTTGAGAAAACTAAAAATATCAATGCGATCAAGCTTGATATTCCATGGTCGGATCTAGGGAGCTGGAAAGAAATCTGCAAAATGTATGGAAAAATTAAAAATAGATATTTTAAAAAGAAAAACGTATTTCATAGACCATGGGGCAGCTATACAAACTTATTTAAAGGCAAAGAATTTTTAATTAAAGAATTATTTGTTAAACCTAAAGGCATTTTAAGTCTTCAAAAACATTTCCATAGATCAGAACATTGGGTAGTTACTCATGGAATTCCAAGAATTACTCTAAATAAAAGTAAATTCTTAAAGAAACCTGGTGAAACTATTTATATTCCATTAGGAGCTATTCACAGAATTGAAAATCCATTTAAAAAACCGGTTAAAATTGTAGAAGCACAAATAGGCTCAATCCTTAAAGAAACAGATATTGTTAGATATCAGGATGTATATGGTAGGGTAAAATAGTACTAAGCAGACTTTAATATATTTATTTTTTTTTCTGATTTTGAAATTAAAACTTCTTTGAAATTACCAAAATTGTCACCATCAATTTGCACTGGTATTTTACTATTCACACCTTCAAATTTAATATTATCATCATATTTTGTAATCACTGATTTTGATTTTTCTAAATTACCATAAATAGCTACTAAATATATGTAATATAATAATTTTAATCGATTTAAGTTTTCAAAGATGTATGTAACAACTTTATCATCAAAGATATTTGTTTTTGCTATTGAATGATGACCTGCATAATATTTGCTATTTGTACATAGAACCCAATCTGCATAAATAGTTTCATTATCGATAAATATCTTGATTTTATTATTCTTCATAAATAAAAATTTTTGTAAACCTTTGATACCAAATATTAATTTTCCCATTATTTTTTTAATCGAGGAATTAATTGATTGAACTATTTGAGCATCCCATCCTAATCCTGCCATCAAAACAAAATGTTTTTCATTTATTTTCATTAAATTAGATTTATTAAAATTATTTGAGGTTAATGTTTTTGCAATTTGTTTAATGTTTTTAGACATACCCAATTCAGCTTGTAGAATGTTAGCTGTTCCTGCTGGAATATATCCAATTGCAAAATCCTTATTAAAATTAAAATTATTTTTTATAAGTTCGTTAATAGCAAATGAAACTGACCCATCTCCACCAGCTAATAATAATCTGTTATATTGATTTTTTGGGATATTTTTTATTATTTCTGATGCTTGGTTCTCACTTTTTGTCTCAAAAAAATCAACCTTGTATTGTTTTCGAATTTCATAAAGAATCTTTTTAATAAAATTAGTCTTTCTTCCACCGGCAGATTTTTTATTATATATCAAACAAAATTTCATAATTTAATAATTCTGTAACATTATTATGTACAAGGTAGTTATGTTTCTACTTATAAGCGAATCAAAAAATAAAACAAGTTTATATGACAAATAAATCACCTTTATTAAAGTATAGAAGTATATTTATTTCAGATTTACATCTTGGAACAAAGGGGTGTCAGGCAAGTAAGATTTTAGAATTTTTTAAAAACTCTAGATCAGAAAATCTTTATCTTGTTGGAGATATTGTTGATGTTTGGGCGATGCAAAAAAATTTTTATTGGCCTCAAGAACATAATGACGTAATTCAAAAAATATTAAGAAAAGCAAGACATGGTACTAAAGTTTTCTACATAGTAGGCAATCATGATGAATTATTTAGAAAATTTATTCCTATGAATTTTGGCGACATACACATGTTAAATAGAATTGTTCACGAAACTAATTTAGGAAAAAAATATTTAATTGTACATGGTGATGCGTGGGACGGGGTAATGAAACACGCTAAATGGTTATCTAAAATTGGATCTGTCGCTTATAATTTATTACTAAGAATTAATGTGGTTATAAATTTCTTTAGAAAATTAAGAGGCAAAGATTACTGGTCACTTGCTAAATTCTTAAAATATAAAGTTAAAAATGCAGTAAAATATATTGGCGAATATGAAAAAACACTTTCAGATTATGCAAAAAACAAAAAATATGATGGAATAATTTGTGGTCATATTCATCATGCGGAAGATCAAGAGTTCAATGGAATAAATTATCTTAATTGTGGTGATTGGGTTGAGTCATGCACCGCATTAGTAGAAAATTACAATGGAAAATTCGAAATTATTTATTGGGATAAAATAAGAGATAAATATTTCAATAATGAAGAAATTTCACAAACTTTAAAAACAAAAAATCTTAAAAAAGCATCTTAAAAAATGAAAATCTTAATTGCGACAGATGCATATTTCCCTCAAGTTAATGGTGTAGTAAGAACTCTTCATGAAACAGGGCAAGTTTTAAAAAAACAGGGCCATTTAGTAGAATATATCACTCCAGACTTATTTTTAACTTTTCCGATGCCCAAATATAATGAAATTAGATTATCTATTAATGTTTGGCCAAGAGTTGGTAGTTTGATAAAAAAAATAAAACCTGATGCAATTCATATCGCTACTGAAGGTCCTATAGGAACTATGGCAAGAAGATATTGTTTAAAGAATAATCTAAAGTTTACTACAAGTTTTCATACAAGGTTTGATAAATATCTTAAATTATATTTTCCAATTATACCTGCAAAATGGGCTGAAAAATTTTTAGCAAATTTTCATAATAAGGCTGAGAGAATTTTAGTAACAACAGAGTCTATGAGAAGAGAATTAATTAATATAGGTATAGATGATAATAAAATGATTACTTGGACCAGAGGTGGAAATCACGGAGCATTTAAGAACCCTAAAAAAATTGATTTACCCCACAAAAGACCAATTTGGATTTATGTTGGAAGAGTTGCAGTTGAGAAAAATATAAGAGCTTTTTTAGAATGTGATTTAGAAGGTACAAAAATAATAATAGGAAAAGGACCTGATTTAAAAAAATTAAAAAAAGAATTCCCTAAAGATATTTTTTTAGGAGAAAAAACCAACGGTGAATTAGCATCACATTTTGCATCCTCCGATGTTTTTGTATTCCCTAGTAAAACAGATACATTTGGAATTGTGGTTACCGAGGCTTTAAATTGTGGAACACCTGTTGCAGCGTATCCTGTTCCAGGTCCTAAAGATATATTTGAAGGATCCAAAATAAATTGTTTAGACAATAATCTTAAAGTTTCAGCCCAAAAAGCTTTAAAAGTTGATAGAAATGATTGTCTTGAATTTGCAAAAAAATTCACTTGGGAAGAAACAGCAAAAATATTTTTTAACAATATTTCACCTAACCATTAGTTAATTTTTCTTAATTTGTTTGCATTAAAAAGTGTAATATTGCAAAATTAAACTATCTAATTTATGGAATATTTAGTCATCCTACTTGTAATTGTTATAATTTATCTCCTATATTTACTTAATCAAAAAAAAAACAAACCAATAAATACTGCCATAATAGTTAATAAAAGAGAGGAAAAAACAAAAAGAGTAATTATAGACGAGCTTGAAGATCAGTTTTTCGCATTAAATAAATTTAATATAATTAAATATGCTAATCCAAGTGCATTAAAAAGATTTGGAAGTAATTTAATTGATAAAAACATATCCTCTGTAATTCGAAAACCAGAATTAATAGAAAATATTGAAAAAGCTATTGTTGAAAATAAAACAAAAAATATTGACATTGAAATAGACCTCCCATCATATCAATTTTATAAAATTTATATTATTCCTGGTCCAACTCATTTATTTACTGAACCAGATTCTGTTGTGTTATTTTTAAAAGATTTTACTGAAATTACAAAAGCACAAAAATTTAAAACTGATTTTGTCGCTAATGTAAGCCATGAATTAAGAACACCTTTAATGGCAATCAAAGGATCATTAGAAACAATTGAGGGCCCAGCGTCTGATGATGAAAAGGCTAAAAAAAAATTTATGAAAATAATGACTGATCAATCAAATAGAATGGAAAATTTAATTAATGATCTTTTAATACTCACAAGAATTGAATTAGAAGAACACATAAGGCCAAACTCTTTAGTAGATATAAATAATCTTTTCAAAACAATCATCAGTAATTTTGAGATTATTTTAAAAAGAAAGAAATTAAATATTAATTTATCTCTCGCTAATCCAACGATTGTTATTGGAGATGAAAAAAAATTACAAACTGTTTTTTCTAATCTTTTAGATAATGCAATTAAGTATTCAAATGAAAACAAGTCTATTTTTATATCAAGCAAAATTAGTGTTGGTAAATTGTTAGAAAAAAATTTTATGATCAGTATTAAAGATGAAGGTGTTGGTATTCCTCAAAGATATATTTCTAGAATTACAGAAAGATTTTTTAGGGTAGATCTTGAACAAAGTAATAGGGTTGGTGGAACTGGTTTAGGATTAGCTATTGTTAAACATATTGTTACTCAACATCGTGGACATTATGAGATTCTAAGTGAGGAAAATAAAGGAACTGAAGTTCAAATTTATTTACCAACAAAAAATTAGATTTAAAAAGTATTGTTTTATAATAATTTTAGAACGTTTTTATAACATTTCTTTACTTGATTAATGTTAGTCTTTTTATTATTTTTAAGCATGATTAGAATACTTAAAAATATTTTAATTTTTGCTTTTTTGTTAAGCTCTTTAACAACAAGTGTTTTTTCCAAAGATATAACAACATTATTAAGAAATCAGCAACTTACAGTTTTTGATATTGGGATTTTTAGACTAGAAGCAGATTTAAAAACTTCATATCCTTCTATAAAAGATCATTTAGAGATTGCTGAATCTGAATTTTATACTGACGTAGTTACCTCATATTCTAAAAACTCAATTGATTTAATTGTTTCTGTTCCTATGAGTAAAAATCTTAAGGAGGAAAATTACTTTTCGGATTCTTTTAGATGTAGAAATATTTTTAGTTCTGTAAGAGATTTTTTATTAAGGAATGAAAACTTGAGTAATTACAGATATACTATGGCTACAAGTTATTTAACCTCTATATTTTCAACACCAAGTTCATGGCCTAGCTGGAGATATGATGAAGATATTAGAGAAGAATTAGTAAACTTGGTAAAACTTGAAGTAACTTTACGTCCAAGCAATGAACTAGCTCTTAGTGAAAAGGTAAACCCCGTGTCATGTAGTGGAGGCCTAGAAACTGATGTTGAAAAGATAATTATATCAAAAAAATACAACTAAAAGTTTTCTTAAGTTTCAACTATAAAGTTACATTTTTAACAAAAGTGTAACAATTCTGTAATATTAAAGATTCAATAAATTTATACGAGTCTGTCATCTTTTAATTAATAAATAATGAAAGGATTAAAGATAATGAAAAAACTAACTATAATAATTGCTTCATTAGTTGCTTTATCAATAGCAACTGTTGCTCAAGCAAGAGATCAAATTAAGATAGTTGGTTCTTCTACGGTATTCCCTTATGCGACTGTTGTTGCTGAAAGATTTGGTGGTTCAGGATTTAAAACTCCTGTTATCGAGTCTACTGGTACTGGTGGTGGAGCTAAACTATTTTGCGCTGGTGTAGGTGAACAACATCCAGATATTACAAATGCATCAAGAGCTATGAAAGATAAAGAAAAAGCACTATGTAAGAAAAATGGTGTTAATGATATCGTTGAAATCGTAATTGGAAACGACGGTATTACATTAGCTTACAGTAAAGATGCAAAACCAGTAAACTTTACAAAAGAACAATTATACTTAGCGCTAGCCGCTCATACAGTTGTTGATGGTAAATTAGTTCCAAATATTTATAAAACTTGGGATCAAATTGACCCTAGCTTACCAAAACAAAAAATTTCAGTGATGATCCCACCAGGAACATCAGGAACTAGAGATGCTTGGAATTCTTTAGTAATGAAAAAAGGTATGACTAAAGAAGCTAAAGCTCTTTATAAAGCAGGTTTTGAAGCTGGAAATAAAAAATACAAAAAACCTCAAAAACTTTACAGAGAAGATGGTGCTGCTATTGAAGTTGGAGAAAACGATAGTTTAATCATCCAAAAGTTAACTCAAGATAAAGAAATGTTTGGTTTCTTTGGCTTCAGTTATTTCCTAGCTGCAAAAGATAAATTACAAGCAGCAAGTATTGATGGTGGACAACCATCATTGAAGTCTATTCAAGACTACAGTTATGCTGTTGCCAGACCTTTATTCTTTTACGTGAAAAAAGCTCACGTTGGAGTAATTCCAGGCCTACATGAGTTTGTGAAAGAATTCACAACTAAGAAAGCTATAGGAAAAGGTGGTTATCTAGCAGACATTGGTTTGGTGCCATTAGACTCTAAGTTGTATAAAACAACTAGAACTAATGCTACGAAGCTAGTTGCTATGGGTAATTAATTGTTTCTCAGTTAACAAATGATTAAAAAGGGGGTCTTTTTAGACCCCTTTTTTTTCAAATAATAGTAGAGTCCCAATAAAGGAGATTCTTTTGAACTTAATATTGTTTACATTTATTGTTCTTCTAGGTTTCACAAGCTATTATTTTGGACGCAAAAAAGCATATACAATTCAATCTTCAAATAAAAGATTAACTGCATTACCACAATTTTATGGTTATTATCTTGCAATTTGGTGCGCAATACCAGCCTTTATAATTTTTTCTTTATGGGCAATTTTTGAGCCTACAATTGTAAAGTTATTAGTCTTAAGCGATTATTCAAATCAAGGTTATCTTGATGATGAATTAAATTTAATTTACGAAAAAACAAAATCATTGTCGCGAGGACAATTTACCGGAGAAATTACACCTTTTATTGAGGCTTCAGCAGAAAAATATTTAAGTCTTCGATCAATAGCTCAAAGTTCAAAAGCTGTTATAGTATTATCTATAATCATTGCTTCAGTTGCTTATGCGTATAAAAGAATTTCATCTAATTCTAGAACAAGAGAACCAGTTGAAAAATTTTTGAATGCAGTTTTATTTACAGCCTCTTTAGCTGCAATATTAACTACTGTTGGAATAGTTTTCTCACTTATATTTCAAACTATAGATTTTTTTAAAGTAATTCCATTATTTGATTTTGTCTTTGGAACTCATTGGTATCCAGCAAAAGCTTTTGTAAGAGATTCTTCTGAGGCTTTAGATCCATCAATGTATTCAGATACTTTTGGAGCGGTCCCTATTTTTGCAGGTACTTTTTTTATTGCATTTATTGCTATGTGCGTTGCTATCCCAATTGGATTAATGAGTGGAATTTATTTAGCTGAATATGCATCTAGCAAAGTTAGACAATATGCAAAACCTTTAATTGAAATTTTAGCTGGTATACCAACAGTTGTTTATGGTTTTTTTGCTGCCCTAACAGTTGGACCATTTTTGAAAGAATTAGGAACCTCAATGGGTCTTGAAGTTTCAGCTGAAAGTGCTTTAGCAGCAGGAGGGGTAATGGGTATTATGATCATACCATTTATTTCAAGTTTAAGTGACGATGTAATTACAAGTGTGCCTCAAAGTTTAAGAGATGGAAGTTACGCTATGGGAGCGACTAAATCAGAAACAATTAAGAGAGTTATTTTTCCCGCAGCTTTGCCCGGGATAGTTGGATCTATTTTACTTGGCGTTTCAAGAGCTATTGGAGAAACAATGATAGTTGTTATGGCTTCGGGTTTAGCTGCTAACTTAACTTTAAATCCATTAGAATCTACTTCAACAATTACAGCGCAAATTGTGGTAATTTTAATTGGAGACCAAGCTTTTGGCGACCCAAAAACGCAAGCCGCTTTTGCTTTAGGTATGTCATTATTTCTAGTAACGCTTTGTTTAAATATCGTGGCCTTAAGAGTAGTTAAAAAATATAGAGAGAAATATGAATAAAAGTAAAGAACAATTATTAAATAAAAGATACAAAGCTGAACAGAGATTTCGCTTATACGGTCTGAGTGCAATTTTTATGGCACTTTTATTTTTAACAATCTTTATTTTTAAAATTTTTTCAACTGGCTATTCTGCTTTTCAAAAAACGTGGCTCATTGTTCCAGTAACTTTTGATGCTGAATTAATGATGTTAGAACAAAATCCTTCTAATGAGGATTTACAGGATGCTGATTATTACGATATAGCATTAAAATCAATGGCTGACCTAGATCCAAATGCCAATGAAGATCAAGAAAATGAATTGAAGAGAATGGTGTCTTATTTTTTTGAAAAAGAAATTAAAAATGAACTTCTAAATAACCCTGGTTTAATAGGAAAAACAAAAGAAGTTTATCTAACCGCTTCAGATGATTTAGATCAAGTCTTTAAAGGAAATTATCCAAGAGATTTACCGGAAGATCAAAGAAGGGTAAGCGATTATCAATTAAAAATTTTCGATCAACTTGTTGCAAAAGGCAAAGTTGAAAGTAAATTTAATATCAGTTTTTTTACATATGCTGACTCTAGAGAACCAGAACTTGCTGGTATAGCTAGTTCATTTATGGGCTCAATTTTTTCTATACTTGTATGCTTAATGATAGCTTTTCCTGTGGCGGTGCTTGCAGCAATTTATCTTGAAGAGTTTGCACCTAAAAATAGATTTACTGATTTTATTGAAGTAAATATAAATAACTTGGCTGCAGTACCGTCTATTGTCTTTGGGTTACTCGGATTAGGTGTTTTATTGGCTATATTTCACCTTCCTAGGTCTACCCCTTTAGTTGGAGGTATCACTTTATCATTGATGACTTTACCAACAATAATTATAGCTGCGAGGGCATCTTTAAAAGCGGTTCCTCCAAGTATAAGAGAGGCAGCACTTGCTATGGGCGCAAGTCGAATGCAAACCACAATGCATCATACCGTTCCTCTTTCAATGCCTGGGACTTTATCAGGTACAATAATTGGTTTAGCTCAAGCTTTAGGAGAAACTGCACCCCTAATTTTAATTGGAATGGTTGCTTTTGTTAACACGATACCTGGGTCACCAATGGATCCTGCAGCAAGTTTACCAGTTCAAATCTATATTTGGGCTGAAAGTGCTGAGAGAGGATTTGTTGAAAAAGTCTCAGCATGTATAATGGTTTTACTTGGTTTTTTAATAATAATGAATTTATTTGCCCAAATAATTAGACATAAGTTTGAAAAAAAATGGAGTTAAAATGATAAAGATTAAAGCAAAAAATGTAGATGTTTTTTATGGAAAAAAACAGGCCCTCTATAATATAGGTTTAGATATTGAAGAAAACCAAGTAACTGCATTAATTGGTCCATCTGGTTGTGGTAAATCAACTTTTCTTAGATGTCTTAATAGAATGAATGATGTAATTGATATCTGTAGTGTTAAAGGAGAAATTTTAATTAATGACTTTAATATAAATGATAAAAGTTGCGATGTAGTAAGACTTAGAGAAAAAATTGGTATGGTTTTTCAAAAACCTAATCCTTTCCCAAAAACTGTATATGAAAATATATCATACGGCCCAACAATTCACGGTATGGCTCAATCAAAGCAAGAAATGGATGAAATTGTTGAAACTAGCTTAAAAAAGGCTGCACTATGGGAAGAGGTAAAAGATAGGTTACATGAACCTGGAACTGGTTTATCTGGAGGACAACAACAAAGACTTTGTATTGCTAGAGCAATTTCCGTAAGACCAGAAGTTATATTAATGGATGAGCCTTGTTCAGCATTAGATCCAATAGCAACAGCACAAATTGAAGAATTGATTGATGAGTTAAAAAAGGAGCATACAATAATAATTGTAACTCATTCTATGGCTCAAGCTGCACGTGTCTCTCAAAATACAGGTTTTTTTCACCTAGGACATTTGATTGAACATGGATCAACTGATAAGATATTTAAGAATCCTGATAACACAAAAACACAGGATTATATAACCGGGAGGTTTGGATAATGGGTGAAGCGCCACATACAGTTAAATCTTACGAAGAAGAACTCAAAAATCTTAATGCGAATATAATTAAAATGGGAAGTGCGTGTGAGGATTCTTTAGGTAAAGCTATTCAAGCCATTACAACAAGAAATAGCGATATTGCAGAAACTGTAATTCGAGACGATGAAAAAATAGATAAATTTGAGACTTTAGTTGAACAGCAAGTTGTAAATTTAATTGCATTGAGACAACCTATGGCAATTGATTTAAGAGAGACTGTAACGGCTCTGAAAATGTCTTCGGATTTAGAGAGAATAGGTGATTTAGCAAAAAATATATCCAAGAGAACACTTTTGCTTAATGAAAATCTTCCAAAGAATTTGGTAGATGCATTAAATAGAGTATCTACTAGTGTTCAAAAACAATTAAAATCAACATTAGACGCTTATCTAGAAAGATCTGCGTCAATGGCAGTAAATGTTTGGGAAAGTGACGAGCAAATAGATGATCTAACAAATCTTTGTATGCAAGAAGTTATAAAATATCTTAAAGAAGATGAAAAAAATTTAGATGATGGAACTCACTTGTTGTTTGTGACCAAAAACATTGAGCGTATTGGTGATCATACTACAAATGTTGCAGAACAAATTTATTATTTAGTTAAAGGTGAATATTTAGAAGGTGAAAGACCTAAGGGCACAGAGCCAATTGTAACTGGAGAAAAATGATTTATGTCAGCTCATGTTTTTATAGCTGAAGATGAAGCATCAATTGTTAGTTTGTTAAAGTATAATCTTGAAAAAGAAGGTTATAAAGTTAGTCATTCAGAAAATGGAGAAGATGCTCTTAAACAAATAAAATTAAAACACCCAGATTTAATATTAATGGATTGGATGTTACCTGAATTATCTGGTGTTGAAATTTGTAAAAATTTAAAAAAAAATAATAAGTTTAATGATATTCCTATCATTATGTTAACTGCAAAAGGGGAGGAAGAGGACAAATTAAAAGCATTTGATACTGGTGCAGATGATTATGTGACTAAACCTTTTAGTCAAAAAGAATTGAATGCTCGAATTAAATCTTTATTGAGAAGATCTAAACCTCAATCATCATCAGATATTGTAGAATTTACTGATTTAAAAATAGACCGGATTACAAAAAGAGTTTATAGAAAAGATAAAGAAATTACTTTAGGCCCAACTGAATTTAAACTTTTAGATTTTTTTATCAAAAATCCT